>CAZYWQ010000263.1:0-4857 GCA_964651675.1 uncultured Candidatus Sumerlaeota bacterium
AAATTCAATATCCACATCTCCATCAGAAGGATTCGGTATTTGATAACCTCTGTCAGTTATCAAATAAGCAGGATAATGAGTCCTTTCTTCATCAATAACAAAATCAAGAGGCAAAACACTACCTGCTTTTATGAGAGCCACTGTGACATCTTCATCCTGAACAGAAACAACAAGAAAATGGAAAAATAAACCTAACTCCTCATAGTAAGCCGGCATATTTCCCGTTGCATTTGTCATAATATACTCAATACCATCTTTTTCATACTGAGTATATCTATGATAATGTCCAGCTATAACCGCTTTGACAGGATACTTAACAAGAATTGGATGAATCTTTTCCCACGACAAAATCCCTTCTTCTCTTTCTTTTTCCTCTCTTCCTATATACTTATCATCCTTTTTCTGTTTCGCTAATGCATCCTCTTTATCTTTGACTTCAATAAAGACAGCCCTATGCAAAAAGACAAATATGTTATCTTTCTCTTTATTTCGCTCTAAATCTTCCTTCAACCAATCAATTTGTTCCTCATCAATGATATTGAACTGCTGCCTGTAATCCGTATCCAGAACAACGAAGTGGTTATTCTTATAATTCCAGGAATAGTAATATTTATCCTTGCCCCAGATTTCACCGTAAACTTCTTCGGATTCAGGCGTGCAAACATCGTGATTACCCGGAACAGGATAAAATGGCATCGAAAGCGGTTTGATTTGCTCTAAAAACCTTGCCCATTCACTCCTCAATTCATCTTTATCATAGCTCATACCGTGAATCATATCGCCAATATGAACAACGAAAGGTGGTTTTAATAACTCAACCTCTTTGACCATATCCTCGAAAACTTCAGCATTGTTGAATTGGCTATCCCCAAGAACAACAAACTTAAAATCATCCGAAAAAAGAGAAATACAAATAAAAAAAACGAACATAAAAACAATCAGAATATTTAGCTTTCTCATCTACTCTCTCCTTAGTGAATTTTGTAGTTAAAAAAAGAAAAATAATTTGTCCCAAACCTAATTCAATTTCAGTTTAAACTTTTTCAACTTTGTTTTCCACTCAGCAGTTTTTTCTTCATCACTCCGACTCTCACAATTACACTTCGTCAGATTCAGATTAATCCCACACCTGAGACACAATCCCAAACAATCAGCTTTGCATCGGGGATTCAAAGGAATATTCAATATTATAGCTTCTCTAATTTCATTATTAGGACAAATAAAATCCTCATCAAAATAAGCCAGATCAAGATCATCCTTTGTCAGCTCTATCTCCTTTTCGGAAAACTCTGGTTTCTGAGTATAAACGATATTAAATGGAGCATTGACTTTATAAGCAAACTCCTCAAGACACTTCACACATACCAACTTCACTGCAGTCTCCAACTTACCCTGAGCCCAAATCATCTTTCCAGCTTTAGTAAATTTTATACGACCTGTTATTCTCTTGCTGAATTCAATCTCATCCTCACCAGAAAAAATCTCCGAACCGAGTGCATCTTCATCGACATCAAGAGCAACATCGCCCTCTAACAAATCTTTTATATTAATCTTCAAGTTTTCATTCATAATCAATCACTTCCTTGCTTTCAAATATCTTTGCCAAGTAGATTGACACTTCATACAGGATAAGCAATGGCAATGCCAATACTATCATCGAGAAAACATCTGGCGGAGTAAAAACCGCGGCTAATATCATCATCACCACGATTGCATATTTTCTATACTTCCTCATTACATTACTACTGATCAAACCTACCTTTGCCAAAATAACAACAATAACAGGCATCTCAAACACAGCACCAAAAGCCAACATCATCATCAAAACAAAATAGATGTAATCATTAACATTAATCAGAACCGTTATATCCTGAAAGGCAAAATTCAACAAAAAACTAATAGCATAACGCATGATGAAAAAAGAAAAAAATGCACCTATCGGGAACAAAACAAACGCAGTTATCAACATAGGTATGACAGCTTTTTTCTCCTTTTGAGTCAATCCGGGAGTGATGAACAACCAGCCTTGCCATAATATTATTGGCACCGCAAATATGATACCCAAGATCAGCGCAGCCTTAAGCTTCAACACAAACTTATCTGTTATCTTAAATGCGTATAAATCCCTCCCTTCTTTCTGAGGAAACCTGATTGTCTCTCCATTAGAAAAAACAAACTCTATTGCTTTAAAAATGCTTCTATCTTTTTTTATCTTATCAAAATCACCTAACAACATTAGAGATTTATCATCATTCACACTTATTCGCAGGATATTCTCAGATGGGAGAGGTTTTATGAAAGCAGACTCCACAGGCTGTTTCAGGAAAGTTATGACACTTTCAGCAAAAAAATAACCGAATATAGTAGTGAGTATTACAGCAGAAATACAAACAATTATTCGATAGCGAAATTCCTCGAGATGTTCAATAAAAGTGAGTTTTTTATCTCCTTTAACCATCGTGGTCCTGGGTTTCTTTTTTCTCAATGTTACTTGTCTCTATTTTCTTCTCTTCTTCCTTTTTCATCATCGCCTCCTTTGCCTGCCTATCCTCTTCACTTTCTTCGACATCTTCCGATAGACCCTTCGTAGCATCCTTAAATTCCTTGATACCACGCCCCATAGACCTTGCAAGTTTCGGTAGGTTCTTTGGACCAAATATTATCAATACAACTATCAACACAATAACCAGCTCGCCAAAACCAGGAGTCCATACCGCCATATTTATCATCTAAATTGCCTCCGTTTTCTCTTTATATCTTTTTCATAACGACATTTATCACATCATACTCTTCGATGTCAACTGTGTTTTAGTAGACACCACATCCAAATCCCAAATATATATCACCTTTTAACGATATATCCCTGAACAGTAACCTCTCTAATTTCCTCATCAAGAATTTCTTCAAACAAATCAGGATATTCCTTCAGAAGTCTAAGCAATGGTGTTTCTTTTTCTCTATAAAATAACAACCAGATTTTCTCTTTGCCTTTAGAAAACTTCTTCACTTTGTCTAATAACACCTTCTCATCCTCGATTCCCCGAGAGATACCCATCCTTTTCATATATTCAGCCTTGTAAAGAGGAAAAGAATAACCCAATGCCACATTACTACAATAAATAACACCATCACCCTTACCGTATTTGTCTTTAAGAAGCTTAACTCCTTCCCTAACACCAGGACCTTTCCAGGTAAACAACAACAGAAAAATAATCAAAAAGGTAGCTATAAATAAATATCTTAATATATTAAAAAGCTTATTCCTCTTTAATCTTGAAAATCCAACCGCTATAATTAAAACCATAGGTGCTAACATCGGGATATAATATCTCGAAGGTCCAAGCCTATCATAAGAAAAAATAGCCACAAAGTACATCACCAAAATCGGTATACCTGCCCAACAAAAAAGGTATCTGATAAAATTAAGTTCTTTCAGTTTTAATAATTTGTTTTCATCCTGCAATGCGTGATAATCCTTTTTTAATCGCTTAAAATGCACAATTATGCTAATCAAGAAAAAGAGTAAAAAGAAAATCGATATTCCTTTAAGGACATCCTGTAAAAAATCGAAATTCGCAAGTGGTCGTTCTGAATCCCCTACTGTAATATAAGTGATTCTTTTTATTGGTTTACCAAGACCAATTACTTTAAAGCGAAAACTTCCAGAGTACTTTTTCTGAGTTGAAGAGTATGTTAAAAAAAGCGGAGATATAATCAACAGCGCTATAATAACAGTCAAAAACCATCTTAAGAAAAGCTTTCTGTAATATACCAACACATAAACAAAATGCACAACAATCTGTAATGTAAATATCAGATGTAATCCCAAACCGAAAAGAACACTTATAAAATAAAAAACAAGAGGTAAAAATTTCTTGCTATCGAGAAATAACAAAAGTGAATAAGACGATAAAATACATAGAAATATAAGTAACGAATACATTCTGGCTTCTTGAGATGCCCAAAACAAAAATGGATGAAAGAAAAAGAGTAAAATAGCGACAGAAAAAGTTCGATCATCCTTCACAAACCGTCGACAAAAAAGGAAGAAAGCAAAAAATGAAAATGTTGCAAAGATAACGGAAGGAAAACGCATTGTCCCCTCTGAATATCCGACTAATCCACACCATCCCTTTATCATTAGAAAATAAGTAGGTAGATGCCCTGCTTTAAATCTGTTCTCAACCAGGTCTTTTACAGGAAGTCTTGAAGAACCATAAGTATGAAGCTCATCTATCCAAAAACTATGCCTTGTCAATCCTATTAGATGCACAATAAAAAATAAAATCGTAATCGCAAGACCCAACTTTATAGAACGAAACATTTTTTTCTTATCCAAATCCATAGACATCATAAACAACCTTTACTGTAACGCGACATTTATGTCGCAATAATAATATGTAGCAGTGCGATTCATCGCACATAATATCCGTGTCACATAAATGCGATTGCTACAATCTCAATTTTTTGGATACTTTAGTTTAGCATCCACAATATCTTTGGAACCTGTAATATATAAACAAAAGAATCTTTACTCAACAAAATAATTGAATTTCAAGAAATTTTAATGATTAGATTAAATGAAGAGTATTCTCCCCTTAAAAAAGACAACACCAAAGGCAATGGAGAAAAGATAATTCTTGAAAAGTTCAAACAAGCTTCACTTAGCACTATACATCAATAACTCTTTGACTTTGCCCACTAAAGTTGAGCGCTTAAACGGTTTTGAAATATAACCATCGGCACCTATGCTTTCGCACATTTCAGAAGGTTTTGTCGTTGTACCATCCGCAATAGAAGAAAAAAGTATTACAGGCAAATCCTTCAACTGAGGATCTTCTTTTATCTTACGACAGA
>CAZYWQ010000264.1:0-4206 GCA_964651675.1 uncultured Candidatus Sumerlaeota bacterium
ATGGGGGGGATATGTTAACGAAAACACCATTTTATGACTTACCTTCTGGTGTTCAGATTGAGAGTAGATGGGGAGGTTATAATACTCCTTCTTATGTGCCACCACCTTATGATAATAATTCGAATTGCCAGGATAATATTGCTGGTGGTGATGTTGATATACTGATAAATATCGCAATGTGTAAGGGGCATGATTCAACTTATGGCTCTTTGACAATGTGTATGAAAAATCACTTTGGGACTTTTCAACCTTATCATTCAACGAATTATCTGATTGGCATAAATAAGTCAGAAGCGGTATTAGGACAGATGGATTCCGGTACAGGAAGGATTATTCGTCCGAGACAGCAGTTGTGTTTTATCGATGCACTCTGGGCAAGTTCATATGGACCTGGTGGATCTCCTAATTCTCGACCGAATAGATTTTTTATGGGAACATTTGCACCAGTTCTGGATTATATTGTGGCAAAAAAGTTTCGTAGAGATACGATGTCGTGGTCAATTAATGAAAGTGTTGTTAATCGGTTCCTTTCGGATTTTGGATATACGGAGTCAGACCTTACAAACGGTGGCGAGATGATCGATGCAGCTACCTGGATGCCAAGTTCAGTTGATAATTGGAAGGTTTTTGGGTAATATTTTTATATATTTAAAATCATTATTATCATTTATTTTACCCCACGATAAATCGTGGGGTTAATAATATAGGAATATAATTTTTCTATTTATAATAAGTGTTCGATTAGTATTTTTACTCCAATACCTATTAGAATCAAGCCACCTAATACTTCTATCTTGCTTTCAAAGAAATGTCCAGATTTATCTCCTATGTAGACTCCAATAAGAGAAAGTAAAAATGTAATGACTCCGATTATTATGGAAGGTGTGATGATAGCAATTTTTAGGAAAGAGAGACTTAATCCGACGGCAAGAGCATCAATACTGGTTGCAATGGAAAGTATCAGGAGAACATAAATGTTGAGTGGATCGAATGTCTTTTCATCTTCTTTCATTTTTGTGGATTCGTAAATCATTTTTATACCGATGGTGCTTAATAATCCGAATGCAATCCAATGGTCAATACTTGAGATAAATTCCCTTATGCTTATTCCTGCTAACCATCCGATGATTGGCATAATTGCCTGGAATAATCCGAAGAAGATTGCAATTCGTATGGCATAAGAGATTTTGAGTTTTTTGATGATGAAACCGCTTGTGATAGAAACAGCAAAGGCATCAGTGGCTAATCCAAATGCAATAAATAGGATTGTTATTAAATTCATTAGATAAAGCCTATTTTGGTTTGAAGTTAATTAAATTTGAATTGATAAAATTACAAGATGGGGACAGATGAATATCATCTGTCCCTGCTTATCTGAATCTTTCTGGAATCAGTAATATCGCCACTATTTACAGTTTAGATTGTAATCATATTTTAAGAATCAGGTTTTGCCTGACTACGTACAATATCACCCCGACTCATTGTACCATTTGTTGAATCATAAGGTATCTCAATGTTTAAACTCATATTCCCAGGATAGACATCTGAAGGATAATGCGGTCCATAAGACATATCGGGACCAGCAGAATTTAATGTCCAGGAGCCATACCAGGACTTTAGAAAAGGTAAAGTCGAAGATGCTGTAGTGCGAGTACCAATTGTTCCCCAAACCATATCAATATATCGATATCTGAATCTTTTAAACTTGGGGTCATAATCTCCAGCCCAACCTTCCATTGTTCTAAATGGATCAACTAATACTGCTGATGTAATATAAGCTATTGGAGTAGTTACTGTATCTGGTACATACCAGTAAAAATCATAGGGATAATCTTGGGTCCAACAATATTGACAACCATCACCTGGGTACACATTCCAATCGACAAAGTAGCATTCAAGGGCGGTTGCTAATGTGCGAATATCTGCCTTTGCACGAGAGACTTTACTTCTTGTTTGAGCCTCAAGGAAATTTGGTACTGCTATGGCAGCTAAAATGGCAATGATTGCGACGACTATTAATAACTCAATTAGTGTAAATCCTTTCTTAAATAACATAATTTCCCCTCCTTTCTAATAAGGGAGATGATAGACAATATTTGTCTATCATCACTTTTCTTTTGCAGTTTTGATTGTAATCATATTTTAATGTTCAGGTTTTGCCTGACTACGAACGATATCACCCCTACTCATTGTACCATTTGTTGAGTCATAAGGAATTTCAATGTTTAGACTCATATTACCAGGATAAACATCAGAGGGATAATGCGGACCATAACTTCTATCAGGACCGGCAGAGTTTAATGTCCACGAACCATACCAGTACTTTAAAAATGGCAAAGTCGTAGATGCTGTAGTGCGAGTACCAACAGTTCCCCAGACCATATCGATATATCGATAACGAAATCGACGATATTTTTGTGAAGTTACTAATTCTGTATCGCGAAAGGGATCTACCAGAACTGCAGAGGTAATGTAAGATATTGGAGTGGTTACTGTATCCGGCACATACCAATATGCATCATAGGGATAGTCCTGAGTCCAACAAAATTGACAGCCATCGCCTGGGTACACATTCCAATCGACGAAGTAGCATTCAAGGGCGGTTGCTAATGTACGAATATCTGCTTTTGCACGGGAGACTTTGCTTCTTGTTTGAGCCTCAAGGAAATTGGGGACTGCTATGGCAGCTAAGATGGCAATAATTGCGACGACTATTAATAACTCAATTAGCGTAAAACCTTTTTTAAAAAACATTCTTTCACCTCCTTTTTAAGTTAAGATTTTATATAATATATTTCAATTTATAACTATTTTTAAGGTATTAGTTCAAGCTTTTTTAATGTTTTAATTCATTGGAGGGATAGTCTTATAACATTTCACTTTTAAGTAATCATACTACCTATTGTATGTTGATACAAAAAATAAAGAGACACTTTTTATTGTGTCTCTTTAATCGAATAATTTTCTAAATAATAACAAATTGCCTGATTATTTTTATTTGTTATGTTTTAAGTGTGATCTTCATCAGGTCTTTTCTGGCTTCGATAGATATCACCAGCACTCATAGTCCCATTTGTTGGATCATAAGAAGCACGATTCCAATCGGTTCCGCCAAAACCATAGTCTCCATGAACACCTGATTCATTTTGATAATATGTATCTGGTCCAGCACTTCTGATAACCCATAAACCATAGCGATTCATCTGGGGAGTGTAAGATGTTATTGGACCTGGATAGGGTGGTTTATAATAGGCAGAAGGTAAATACATAATTTCATTAGCTAATTGGCTTGGAAAGTTGTGAGCTTTTCTAAAAATATCGATTAAAGCCGCTTCGCTGGTTAGATAGGCGCAGGGAGTTGTTAAACTTCCTGGATAGATTTTCCACATTTCCTCACTTGCAAAGGTCTCACCACAAGGTGGATTAATAGTGGTGAGTGGGTAATCATTCCAATCAGTAGCGTAAGCTTCGAGTGCAGTTGTTGCTGAACGCATATTGGCAACTTGATGAGAGACTTTTGAACGAGTTTGAGCCTCAAGGAAATTTGGTACTGCTATAGCAGCTAATATGGCAATAATTGCCACAACTATTAATAATTCAATTAATGTAAAACCTTTTTTGAAAAACATACTTTCTCCTCCTTTTTAATTAATCAGTGAAATGGACTTCTGTAATAGACCAAGATCATTTGTATTTTCTATTTTCACCTCCTTTTATATTTGGGACTTAATCTTATTTTTATCAATGTGTAAATGGTAAATAATAATATACAAGAAAGCCTAAGATTTAAGAAATAATCAACATTTTTATTTAGTAATAGTGTTATTTAATTGATATAAACTTTGTTGTTGAGATGTCAATCTTTTTTTGAAAATCCTATTTTATATAATTGATGACATAAATGATTGCATTTATTTATGTTGGACATCATAGCTTGTTGTTTAATATTAAGTTTATTTTCGATTAGGTTGAATAGCACTTGCTATTAAACCGACTACACAAGTAACAATTGTTCCTGTAAGGACAAACCAGGGCCAAGCAATCTTAGTTGATGTAATTAATATTAACATAAAAATTAAACTAAAAAATAGTCCGATTATGGCTCCTAATTGTTTTGCTTTTGGGAAGAGGAGTCCGAGGAAGAATACACCTAATAGTCCACCATAGGTATAGGAAGCAATTGCAAGTCCTGTATCAAGAACTGAT
>CAZYWQ010000264.1:4216-4854 GCA_964651675.1 uncultured Candidatus Sumerlaeota bacterium
ATTTTGTGTTTGTGAATATAAATGCGAATAATACAAATATAACACCCCAAAATGCTGTTGCATATCGTGAAATCATAACTTCTTTTTTGGGATCAATGGATTTTTTCGTGAAAGTTTTATAAAAGTCATTTATGGTTGAAGAGGAAATAGCATTTAGGGATGAGGCTATCGTTGACATTGCTGCTGAAAATATACCAACAATGAGAAGTGCACCAATTCCACGAGGCATTTCATTTACAACAAAGAAAGGAAAAATTTGGTTAGGATTGTCAAGTACAGGAGCGGTTTTGACTGTATGATAAAATAAGTTTAGCATTAATCCGATTATCAAAAATAATAAAAATTGAAAGAAGACAATGACTCCACTTGCAATAACTGCTGCCTGACTGTGTTTAAGGTTTTTTGCGGTTAATAATCTTTGTACGATTAGATTGTCGGTTCCGTGAGAAGCCATTGACAAAAATGTTCCACCAATAATCCCTGCCCAGAATGTGTATGTTTCTTTGAGATTAAATGAAAAGTTAAATATGGGTGCTTTGGAGATATGAGACCATGCAGTTCCCCATCCACCAGGAATTTTATTTGGGATTAATACTAAAGCGACAACGCCGCCTGTTAAGTAAATAATGAGTAGAAGT
>CAZYWQ010000265.1:0-4829 GCA_964651675.1 uncultured Candidatus Sumerlaeota bacterium
GGATTATATGAAAAAGTTCTTGTTCATTTTAATTGGTGTTATTTTCTCTTTAAACTTGGTATTTGCCGAATCTAAAGAGGTTAGTGATGATTCAACTCAAAAGGAAGATAAAGAAGAATCGAATATTGTCGTGAAAGTCGATACACATCTCGATAAAAAGAAAGTTCATAAAGGAGAAGAGTTAGTTTTCTCGATAATTATTGAGCAATCAGGTGGTGATGAGCCGTATTTGTATGAGTTGGATGAACCAGAATTGAGTGGATTGGAGTTAATCAAACAGTATTCGAAGGATACAATTTTTACGGATGGACGCTTTAAAAGAGAATTTAAACTTCTATTGAAGGCGATTGATGAAGGAAATGCTGAGATTAATACATCGAAGGTTTATTACTCGTTGAAGAATCAGGATAAAAAGACTCAGTTGATTGTTCCTTCGGAAGATATAATGGTTTTACCGGAGCGTAAGTCTTATAAGAAAGAGATGAGCTACATAATAACTGCCTTATTGGCGATTGTGGCTTTTTATATGTTAATGTTGGGTTGGAAAAAATTGAAAGTAAATAGAGAAGTGAAAAGATTAAGAGAACTTGAGGCGACAAAAACAGCTTATGATAGGGCATTGGAAAATCTTGATTCGTACGAAAAACTTCGCATCAAAGGAGATATTTTAGGATTCTATAAGGGAATAGAAAAAATATTAAAAGAATATTTATCCGAACAGTATGGATTAAAAAACATTGCAAATCGGTCTTTAAGTGAGATAACGGATTTACTCTTGCAGGAACGGGATTCATTAGCATTTAATTTTGATCGTGTAAGGTCGATTTTCGAAAGATGTGAAAAGGTAAAATTTACTGGTATCAAGCCGACTAAACTCGAAATTGATAACATTAAAAAAGATTTAATAGATTTATTAAACGAGGATAAAAACAAGGAGGAATCAAAGTGAGCGTTTCAATTCAAGAAATTAATGAAAAGGTTAAAGAAGAAAGCATTTTTGTTGATAAGTTGATGCACGAAATCGGCAAGGTTATTGTGGGTCAGGAATATATGGTGGAAAGGTTGTTAATTGGATTACTGGCGGATGGTCATATTTTGATTGAGGGTGTTCCTGGATTGGCAAAGACAATGACGGTTAAGACATTGGCAACAGCGGTGGATTTAAAATTTCAAAGGATTCAATTTACACCTGACCTTTTACCTGCGGATTTGATTGGAACGATGGTTTACAATCAGAAAGATGGAAATTTTTATCCACGAAAGGGACCTCTATTCAGTAACTTTGTGCTGGCTGATGAAATAAACAGGGCACCGGCAAAAGTCCAGAGTGCCTTATTGGAAGCGATGCAGGAACATCAGGTTACTATTGGTGATTCAACTTATAAACTTAATGAACCATTTCTCGTCCTTGCAACACAAAATCCAATCGAACAGGAAGGAACTTATCCGCTTCCAGAAGCTCAAGTGGATAGATTTATGCTCAAAATTGTTGTTACTTATCCTGATAAACAGGAAGAAAGAAAGATTTTGGAACTGATGACTGCAGGTCAGATTCCATCTGCAAATATGGTTATATCGCCTGAGGATATTATAAAGGCAAGGAAGGTTGTTAATGATATTTATGTGGATGATAAGATTAAGAACTACATCATAGACCTGGTTTTTGCCACAAGAAATCCGGATGAATATGGTTTGAAATTGAAGGGATTGATTGAGTATGGTGCATCACCGAGAGCTTCGATCTATTTAACATTAGCGGCAAAGGCGAATGCGTTTCTGAGACATCGTGGTTATGTTATTCCTGAAGATGTCAAGGCGATTGGTATGGATGTAATGCGTCATCGTGTTATTGTTACTTATGAGGCTGAAGCAGAAGAATTGTCATCGGAAGATATTGTAAAACAAGTATTCGATGAAGTAGAAGTACCGTAAAAGATTTTAGTTAAGGATTGATTATGATATCAAAGGAACTTTTAAGAAAAGTCAGGAAGATCGAAATCACTACCAATCGGATTGTGAATGATGTTTTTGCTGGTGAGTATCATAGCGTGTTTAAAGGGAGAGGAATGGAGTTCGAGGAAGTGCGTGAATATCAGATGGGTGATGATATTCGGACTATAGATTGGAATGTGACGGCAAGATATGGTCATCCGTTTGTAAAAAGGTATGTGGAGGAGCGAGAATTGACGGTGATGCTGCTTGTTGATGCGAGTTCTTCTGGTGAATTTGGAACAGGTTGGCAATTAAAGGGTGAATTGGCAGTTGAGATATGCGCCTTATTGGCTTTTTCGGCTATAAAAAATAATGATAAGGTCGGATTGATTATCTTCACGGATAAAATTGAGAAAGTGATATTACCTAAAAGAGGTCGGAAGCATGTATTGAGAGTTATTCGGGAATTATTGTATTTCAAACCTGAAGATAAAAAGACTGATATTAAGGGCGCATTGGATTATTTGAATAAGATTTTAACAAGGAAAGCGATTGTCTTCTTGATTTCCGATTTTTTGGGTAAGGATTATGAACTTGCATTGAATGTGGCAAATAAAAGAAATGATTTAGTCGCTATCAAAATTCGAGATCCGAGAGAAATCGATTTACCACCTCTGGGGATTATTGAGTTTGAAGATGCAGAGACTGGTGAGACGATTGTTGTTGATACTTATAATAGTGAAATAAGAAAATTATTTACCGATATGAGTTCGGATTATCAGGATCAGCTTGAAAAGCTGTTCAAGAAATTAGGAGTGGATTATATCAATGTGATGACGGATAAACCTTATATAAATTCTCTTGTTAGATTTTTCCAAAAGAGAGCAAGAAGATTTTAGGGAGTGATTCTATGGTTGTTATGAATAATGTATTCAATATAAAAAGGGAGGTCTGGTATGAATGAGATGAAGAATGTGGTATATCACGGTGTAATCACAGTCATTGCCTTAGTTATATTGGTGGTGATTATGATTTCGTTTCTCTCAAAGTCTGATTTCGAACGAAAGTTGATCAATGAAAAGAAAGAAATAGCGGCAAAACTTTTCACTGACAAATTGTATGAACCTGCTGTCGAGGAATTGAAAGATATTCTCGATAATCCCTATCTGCAGAAAAAAGATAAGGCAAGTATTGCCTATACGATAGCAAAAGCTTATTTTGAGTACCTCAATGATTATGCGAATGCTTTGTCTTATTATCAAAGGGTTGGATATTATGATCCTTCATTCAAATGGACTAAACAGACTAAGGAAAGGATTGTTGAGTGCCTTGAGAGGATGAACAGGAGCCTTGATGCACAGGTTGCCCTTGAAACAGCTACTGATTTAACTGAACAGAAAAGGGATTTTTCTGGGGAAGTGGTGGCAAAGATTGGTGATAAGGAAATTAAAATGGGTGAGATAGATTATGAGATCGAAAAATTGCCTCCTTATATCCAACAACAATTTAAAGACAAGAAAAGTAAACTCGATTTTTTAAGGACATACATTGGTAGAGAATTGCTTTATAATGCGGCCAAGAGACAAGGGCTCTCTAATGATAAAGAGATAGTTGATAAGGCTTTTCAGGCGAAGAGAGATTTGATGATACAAAAATATTACAAGGATGAGATTGAAAGCAAAGTAAGTGTGGATGATTCCGAATTGAAAATGTATTATCAGGCGAATGTTGATAAATACAAAGAACCTAAGAAATTAAAGGTGGCTCATATACTTTTTGATAATGAAAAAAAGGCGGAGGAAGTTCTTTCATCGTTAAAAAAGGCACCAGATAAATTTGTGGAGTTTGTTAAGAAAGAATCGAAGGATAGTGCAACTCAGGATAAAAAGGGTGAGATTGGATTTATCAAGGAAGAGGGAATTATTCCATATGTAGGGCAGGAGCCAGAGATTAATAAGGAACTGTTTAAGTTGAAAAAGGGAGAAATTAGCAAAGTCTTAAAGAGCAAAAAAGGTTATCATATATTTAAGATTTTGGATGAAGAAGCTGAAAGAACACGACCTTTTGATGAAGTGAAAAATCTTGTTAAGTCAGCAAGAGAATCGGAATTAAGAATGAAGGAAGAGAAAGAGATGGTTGACAGGTTGATGAAGGCTGAAAATGTGATTATTTACGAAGATAAATTTGGAGAGGAAGTTGAGAAGAAGGAACAGCCTGAGAAAGCTGTGCCACAGGTTTAATCTCAATATGTGAATTAGGGATTTTTGAATATTATGAATGGAAGTGTAAGACAGAATAAAAATATATTAGAAGTATCTCTAATAATTCTTTTGTTGTCCGTATTTTTTATCTGTCCGATATTTTCCGATAGCGCTATTGTTGTAAAAGCAAATACGGATAGAACGAAGATTCTGATTGGGGATGTATTTAATTATACACTTACGATTGAGTGGATCGAAGGTGTAGAGGTAAAGCGTGTAAGTCCTCCAGTTGCTCTTGGAGTTTTTGAAATTCGTGATTACCAAACTTCCGATGTGAAAAAAATCGATAAGGGAAAGTATGCGAAGGATATTAGTTTCCAACTTTCTACTTACGATATTGGTGAATATGAGATTCCTGCATTTGAAATTCAGTATAAATTAAAGGATGGAGAAGAAAAAAGCATAAAATCGGCTCCGATTAAGATTGTTGTCGAAGGAGTCAAGGCAAGTGAATCTGAGAAAAATGATATTCGGGAAATAAAAGCTCCTGTATCGGTTAAATCGGGCTTATTAACCAGAAATGTGATTATCGCAGGATTAATTCTGATTTTACTCATCGCAGGATTTTTGTTCTTTTATATCAGGCATCGCAACAAATTGAAAAAAATGGGTGGAATAGGAGAGGCGGAACCTCTT
>CAZYWQ010000266.1:0-3376 GCA_964651675.1 uncultured Candidatus Sumerlaeota bacterium
ATCAGGAGGTATATACAACAGAGGAATCAGAATCCATTGTTGAGAATGAAAAAGAACCATCCATAGTTTATAAATACAATCTTTTTTTTGTTGCTCATTTGTTAATGAAGTATGGTGTATTCAAATGGAAGAAGGATATGACGGATGAGAATGGAAATGTTGTGATAGTTTTTGAGAATAAATATAAAGATGAAGAGGTTATAATACCAGAAGTGGCAATACCCACAGAAAATCTTCTGCCAATAAAACAAGACTTACAAGCCTACCTTAAAGAGAATCAAATCGATCTGGAAGTCATTTAGTATCTGAACCCATCAACGACCCATATTTTTACTTCAAATAAGCCCATCAAAACAGCATTTTTTACATTTAACGACATAAAATACTACTTTCGTTATAACAAATTGGTATATGTATGATTACATAACTTATTATAAATCAATAATTTATATATTAAAATAATCCTTGACATCCTATGTCGTTAAATTTACATTTAACGACATAATATATAAATTAATATTTTAATAAATATTCCTAAATTTTGGTGAAATTCATCATTTAAGGCAATATCACTATGAATCGTTATATTTCTGATTTACTAATTGAGTTTGATAATTTTATTAAAGTTGAGAAAAATTTAACTCAGAAAACAAGGAGCGCTTATAAATATGATTTGAAAAATTTTTATTCTTTCTTAATTAAAGAATATAATCGAGAGCCTCCTATTGATAAAATTATTGATACTGATATCAAAGAATATCTTTCTAATTTGCAGATGGAGAGAAATTGTAAAAGTACTACCCTGAGTAGAGTTATTTCATCGATAAGGATTTTTTTTGAGTTTTGTGTTGAACACAAATATCTCACAACAAGTCCTGCACAATATATCAGAACTCCAAAACATACCAAAAAGCTTCCAATATATTTAATTGGAAGTGAGTTAAAAAAGCTATTATCTGTACCGGATACATCAGAATTTTTAGGATTGAGAGATTATACTATATTAGTTACACTTGTTTTTACAGGAATGAGGCTTCAGGAGCTTGTTAATTTGAATCTTAATGATATTGATTTTGAAAGAAGTACAATAAAAGTATTTGGAAAGGGTGCAAAAGAAAGACTGATTCCAATGAATAAAATATTAATTGATACCTTAAGAGATTACTTTGAAAAAAGACCCATAACTGAAGATAAAGCAGTATTTCTTAATCGAATGAATAAAAGAATTTCGGGTAGGCAGATAGAACGCATAGTTAAGAATTATGCTCTTAAAGCAAATATTAATAAAACAAAAATCAGTCCTCACAAACTCAGACATACATTCGCAACATTATTGCATTTAAGCGAAGTTGATTTATTAGAGATTCAATCTTTATTAGGACATTCGAGTATTACAAGCACACAAATATACACTCACACCAATCCTAAAAAATTAAAATCGGCTGTGGAAAAACTGGAAGATATTAAATGAAATATGTAGGAGAATCGCATCTTTTAGTTGAAAAATAATATGTTGTGATTTATATTTTATAATAACTATCAGTAAAAAATGGGAAAATATTTTTTCTATTAATTCTAATTGGCTAAAAAGGGACAATGAGAAAGATATTAGTCACTGGAGGAAGTGGTTTTTTTGGATACAATCTGCTGAAGATTCTGAGGAAAAAGTATGAGTGCATATTCACATACTTTGCACATCCAGTAGCTATTTCAGACATTTGGGCTTATCCATATAACTTATCGGATTACAGAACAATCGATAAAATTGTGGAAGTCTTCTCCCCTGAAATCATCATTCATTCAGCCGCAATGAGCCATTCATCGCAATGTGAGAACAAAAAAGAACTTGCCCTGAGAGTTAATGTTGATGCCACAAAATATATTGCTGAAATATGCAATAGCCTCAATATAAAATTGGTATTTATTTCTACAGACCTTGTTTTTGATGGTGAATTGGGTTTTTACAAAGAAGATGATAGACCGGATCCGGTGAGTTTTTATGGTTCTACAAAAACTCTTGCAGAAAATGAAGTTATGAAGTTTGGGAATAATATGGTAGTTAGATCATCTCTAATGTATGGTATAGGAAATGATTATAATGATTGCTTTTTAAGATGGTTACGAAAAGGTCTTAATAATAAAGGAGTTACTTTATTTACTGATGAATATCGTTGTCCTATTTACGTAGTTGATTTAGCTAATGCGATAATTGAATTAATTGAAGATGATTTTAAGGGAATAATTCACCTTGCTGGTCCCGAAAGATTAAGCAGATACACAATGGGACTCATATACTGTGGTGTATTCGATTGTGACAAAAGCAAAATAAAGGCTAAGACATTAAAAGAGGCAGATATGCAGTTTAAAAGAGCCAAAGATTGTTCCCTGAGTATATTACTTGCAAAATCAATTCTCAAAACTGAATTTAAAGATTTCAGGACTGGTTTACAAGAATTGAGAAGGAAAAAACGATATGAGAATTGGGCTAATTTCTGATACTCACGACCATCTAATAAAAATAAATGAAGGAATTAAATTTTTTAATTGGGAAAAAGTTGATTATGTGATTCATTGTGGTGATTTTGTTGCTCCCTTTGCATTAAAACTTTTTGAAAATCTGACGATGCCATTTATTGGAGTTTTCGGAAATAATGATGGAGAAAAAGAAGGTCTGAAAAATGTTGTGAAAAATATCGGTGAGATCTATGAGCCTCCGATATCAAAAGAATTTAATTCGAAAAATTTTCTTATTTCTCATTCTCCTGTTGAAAAACAGGACTTAAAAAAATATGGTGATTTACATTATGTAATTTTTGGACATACACATAAGAAAGAAATCGTAAAAGCCTCTCCCCTACTCATCAATCCTGGAGAATGTTGCGGATGGTTGACAGGAGTCGGTACTGTGGCAATTCTGGATACAGAAACGGACAATGTTGTGTTCAAAAATATCTGAGGATTAAAAATAATGTTTAAGCAACTCTCAGAAAAATATGAATTATCTAATAGAATTGGTAGTGGCGGAATGGGTGAAGTATACAAAGCCCTTCATAGAGGGCTCAACCGAAATGTCGCCATAAAGATGCTCTCTTCAGAGATTATGGACAATGAGGAATTTAAGAGTAGATTTAAACAGGAAGCTCAGATAATTGCCAAACTCCAACATAAAAACATCGTTACTGTGTATGACATCGATACTTATGATAACAAATTATGTATTATAATGGAATATATAGAGGGCGAATCACTCGAATCCCTTCTGAAAAAACGCAATAAATTGGATATTAATGAAGCTGTAGATCTGATTATCGAAATTTCACAGGCTCTTGATTACGCTCATAGTGAGGGAATTATTCACAGAGATGTTAAGCCTGAT
>CAZYWQ010000266.1:3386-4827 GCA_964651675.1 uncultured Candidatus Sumerlaeota bacterium
ACGAATGGTTGATGCGACTATGAAAACACAGACTGGAATGAGTATGGGAACTCCGAAGTATATGTCTCCAGAACAAGCACAAGGGAAAAAGGTAAAAAAGACAACTGATATTTATTCCCTCGGTATAATCTTATATCGACTGGTAACTGGTAAAGTGCCTTTTGATGCTGGTAATTTCGTGGCAATAGCGATGATGCATATAAGTGAGAAACCAGCATCTCCTAAATATATAAATTCGGATGTTGATGTTTCCCTGTCAGATATCATTTTAAAGTGTTTAGAAAAAGATGAGACAAAAAGATTCCAGAGTTGCAAGAAGCTATGTGAAGCTCTTCTTAATTATAAGGAGAATGACGCTACTCAACCGCTAAGAAGCAAATTGTCAACTGATTCTGATACTATACCATTGGATAAGGGAAAAATTAAAACAACACCCATAAAAGTAAAGGATGAGGATAAAAAACTTGCTGTCAGTAAAAAGGAATATAAAAAAGTTCTGATTGTAGTTTTTAGTATATTGTTAATCATATTATTAGGCTATCCGATATTAAGAATAACAGGTACAAAGAAGAAATCGGAGCCACCAGCCTTGGAAACAAAATCTGAGAATTTAAATGAAACAAAAGAATTAAAATCTACGGAATTAACATCATCGGGGAAGTCTTTGAAGGCACTCATAGAAGATTGGAACAAAGTCAAGTACTCTGATAATATTGATGAGAAGAAAGATGTTTTGAAGGCTCTTGTGAATTATTATCCTGTAGAAGCAGATAGTAAGAATTGGAAATATATCTATGGAGAATTGCTTTTGCAGGATGGACTTGTAAACGATAATAAAGAAACATTGTTAAACGCCAAAAAGCATCTAAAAGAAGTTCAGGAAGATTTCAAGGGAACAGGTGAGTACGATAAAATCAAGCAATTAATCGAAAAAGTTGATAATACTGTCGCAAATAAAAGTTCAGAGAGTAATGAATAAATTTAGGGAGTTGTTTAATAAATAATTTGAAGGCAAGATTGCCACACTCACTTCGTTCGTTCGCTCCGTAAGGAGTCCATCTGAAAAGGACAACAACACCACGCAGGTTTCTGATGCTTCATTCCCAACCTTGTGCAGAATTCAGTTCGGTTTTATGATTCTCTTAATAATTTCTTTTATTTTACTTTCTTTTTTCAGATTCACATTTTGTTTATTCTGCGCAAGCATCTCAATGTATTCATCTTTGGGTAAAGACCAATTGCCTTTAAAATAATGATACTTCAGCATCGCTGCTAATAGTTCCTCAAGCACCTCAGGATTATTCCGTAGATTCTCATCCTTTGCGATATTAAGAATAGTTGCGTCAGATAATTCTTCAAATTGAGGGAGTTGATGAACCGCATTCCAGAATCTGTGAATATTCTCTTCTTCAATTAGATAACAATCACGACCAGTCCGCAT
>CAZYWQ010000267.1:0-4804 GCA_964651675.1 uncultured Candidatus Sumerlaeota bacterium
GCTTCCAGCCACACTATCTCCACTATTGTTATTAGTCATTTTTGTATTCTTCACAATACTTTTATCGAATTTTATGAGTCATACATCTGCTGCGAATCTTATTATACCAATAGTTACATCGATTTCGATTCTATCACCTCGAATTAGTGCGATGGCAGTTGCCTTCGCTTCATCTCTTGCTATGAGCTTACCAATAAGCACTCCACCAAATGCCATTGCCTTTGCAACTCAGGCAATCACAACCAAAGAAATGGCAAAATATGGCACTATTATCTCCGTATTTGGCTTAGTATTGCTCATTATCATCTTTTCCCTTTTAGGCGGATTCATTAAATAATAATTTTTCAAAAATAAATTACGCGACCGCCATAATATCGGTTTTTTTGGAACGGTCTAAATTGTTCTTGCTTTTTTGGTCAACACATACTTATCTTACACATTAATTTTTTTTTATGTTAAAATATATTACTAATATTTACATTTGTCCTAAATATATGCTTATTTTATTCACAAAATCTTTTTCGGTACAATCTGTTTTATTTTAGAAAAGGAGAACGAGGATGGGTAAAGCAAACAAATTAAAAATATTACTTGTTTCATCTGAGGTAGTTCCATTCGCAAAGACGGGTGGATTAGCTGATGTGGCAGGTGCCTTACCTGTTGCATTGGAAAAACTCGGACACGAAGTATGCGTCGCAATGCCTAAGTATGGTACAATAGATGCAGCTAAATGGAATTTCTCTGGTGAAATTATGGCATTCGATGTCACCTTAGGAAATGATAGCAAAACAGCAATCATTAGAAAGGGTAACTTACCTGATTCGAATGTTACAATTTATTTTATACAAAACGATGAATATTTCAATCGCAAGGAACTTTATGGAGAATCCGGTCAGGATTACGAAGACAACGCACAACGCTTCGCATTTTTCTCAATGGCAGTTCTTACGATGCTCAAGAATTTAAATTGGCAACCTGATATTATCCAATGCAATGACTGGCAAACAGCCTTGATTCCAACTTACTTGAAGACAGTTCTTAACGCTGATGATTTTTTTAATAAGATAAAGACTCTATACACAATTCATAATCTTGCATATCAGGGTTCATTCTCGAAATACAAAATTTTTGTGATTGGTTTGAATTGGGATTATTTCAATTCTAATAGTGTGGAATTCTATGACAATATAAACTTTATGAAGGCTGGTTTGATTTATTCCGACAAACTAAGCACCGTAAGCGAAGGTTATTCACAAGAAATACAGACATCAGAATTTGGCTGTGGATTAGAGGGCGTATTAAAATTTAGAAGAAATGATCTCTATGGAATCATAAACGGAATTGATTACAATGTATGGAATCCTGAAACTGATGAATATATCATAAAGAATTTTTCTGTGAAAAACACCACCGGGAAAACCGCTTGTAAAAAAGACCTGCAGAAAATATGCAATCTCCCTGTCGGTGCAGCAGTTCCTCTGATTGGAATTATATCAAGATTAGCCGACCAGAAAGGATTCGATCTAATCGCAGAGGTAATCGACCAGATAATGGCTTTGGATTTACAAATTGTGCTATTAGGAACAGGAGATCCAAAATATCATTCTCTATTCAATGAAATAGGAGCGAAGTATCCCAAAAAGATTGGTGTCAATCTCAAATTTGATAATAAACTTGCTCATCAAATTGAAGCAGGTAGCGATATGTTCCTTATGCCATCGAGATATGAACCTTGTGGATTAAATCAGCTCTATAGCTTAAAATATGGTACAGTTCCAATCGTAAGAAATACAGGAGGTTTAGCCGACAGCATCGTCGATTACACACCCGCTGCGAATAAAAAGGGTGATGCGACAGGATTCAAATTCCACAATTACAAATCGGATGAGTTGCTCGAAGTAATCAAACGAGCTTTAGCAGCTTACAAAGCCAAACCACAATGGTATAAATTGAGAAAAAATTGTATGCTGAAAGATTTCTCGTGGAATGCATCGGCAAAAAAATACGAATCTCTATTTCTTAAAATGATTGATGCGAAGTAAGGCTTAATCAGAGCGGATTTGAAAATATTTAGCTAAACATACTTTCTTCGACTACCGTGTTTGTAAGTTCTCCTATTTTCTCGATTTCAATCCTTATTTCATCATTGTGTTGTAGAAAATAAGGTGGGTTCCGAAATATTCCAACACCTGGCGGTGTACCTGTAGATATAATATCACCGGGTTCGAGAGTAAACGCACTTGAGACGAATTCTAACAAATAAGGTATATCAAATATCATATTTTTAGTGTTTGAATTTTGGAATATTTGACCGTTGACATAGGTTCTAATACTCAGATTATTCGGATCATCGATTTCATCACTTGTCACAATGCACGGTCCTATCGGAGCAAAGGTATCGAATGATTTTGCTCGTATCCATTGCCCATCACTAAACTGAATATCGCGAGCTGTTACATCATTTAAAATCGTATAACCAAATATGAATTTTTTCGCTTTTTCCTTATCGATAAATTTCCCCATCTTTCCAATAATAATTGCGAGTTCTCCTTCATAATCAAGCTGGTTAGTATTACGAGGATGGACAATCTGCTCACCAGGTCCGATAATGGAAGTGTTAAACTTAGAGAATACAATAGGATTTTTAGGAGGCTCTATTCCTTGCTCTTCGCAATGGTCTGAGTAATTTAATCCAATACAAATAATCTTTCCTGGATTTTTTATAGGCGCTTCCAGCTTGATACTGTCTAAATCAAAAATAACATCTTTATATTCCTGCTTATTTTTATTGAACTCATTGATTACTAACCCGGCCAATCTATGTCCCTCTTCCCCTGATTGTATAAATGATAAAGCATCCTTAAACGCATTCTCAGGATCAAGCCCCTGAACAATTTCCGAAGCTTTCTTCTTTGAGTAGATCGAATACGCCTTATCTATGTCTAATACATTAGATCCAAGTAATATTCCCAATCTGACTTCGTTATGCACATTGAAAGACAATATTTTCATATTATATCCTTTTAATAAAAAAAATGTAGAAAATCGTTATTTAATACATTAATGATGACACTTACACATTATATTAATCGTCTAAAACCCAACATTAGTCAAGCCCATATTTGAAATACGGGTAATTATTTAATGAAAAAAATTCTTCAATCACTAAAAAATAATCCAAAATACTCCAAGAACATTACCTGTTGGAAGGATATTCCATCTAAAGAAGGAGAATACAATAAATTCCCGAGTGGAATTTCCCCAGAACTGATTGATATTTTGCAAAAAAGAGGTATTAACAATCTTTATTCTCATCAAGCAGAATCTATTTCAAAAATTCTTAACAAAGAAAATGTGGTAATTGTTACACCAACCGCCTCTGGAAAAACTCTCTGTTATAATATTCCTGTCGTTAATCAAATACTTAAAGATGATGATACAAGAGCCTTATATTTATTTCCCACAAAGGCACTCTCTCAAGATCAGCTTAGAGAACTCTACGATATTACGAAACCTCTTAATAAAGGCATCAAGGTATATACATTTGATGGTGATACTCCGCAATCTGCGAGGAAAGCCATCCGACTTTCCGGTCATATCGTCGCTACCAATCCTGATATGCTTCATACCGGAATATTACCGCATCATACAAACTGGATAAAACTCTTCGAACAAATAAAATTTGTCGTCATCGATGAGATTCATCACTACAGAGGAGTATTTGGAAGTCATCTGGCAAATGTCATCAGACGACTAAAAAGGATATGTAAGTTTTATGGCTCGGAACCTCAATTTATCTGCTGTTCAGCCACTATTGCCAATCCTCTCGAATTAACTCAAAATATAATCGAAGAAAAATTTACACTTGTCGATAAAAACGGGGCACCTTCTGGTGCAAAACACTTCATATTCTATAATCCACCTGTTGTTAACTATGAATTAGGGCTGCGAGAGTCGCCGATTGATATCGCAACTTCTCTGGCAATGCGATTCATTCATTACAAGTTTCAAACTATCGTTTTTGCCAGATCACGACTCCGTGTCGAAATCATCGTCAAATCCCTTAAGACAATCGTTAAAAATTTAAAAAAGGATCCAGAAATTATAAAAGGGTATCGAGGTGGCTATTTGCCAAATGAAAGAAGAGCAATCGAAAAAGGTATAAAAAAAGGGGGAATTCTCGGTGTTGTCAGTACAAATGCCCTGGAGCTTGGAATCGATATTGGTCAGCTAAGAGTAGCGGTTATGGCAGGTTATCCGGGAACAATTTCGAGTACCTGGCAACAAGGTGGAAGAGCCGGTAGAAGAAGTGAAGATGCCGTTATCCTGTTGATTGCCTCTTCCAATCCACTCGACCAATATATAATCAATCATCCTGAATACTTTTTTGGACTTTCTCCAGAAGTCGGAATAATAAATGCCAATAATTTACCAATTTTAATCAGCCATATAAAATGCGCTGCCTTTGAACTTCCCTTTCTCGATAACGAACTATTTGGCGATATTGATATTACTCCCATCCTTGAAAGATTAGATCAGGAGCGAATCTTACGACATACAGATGGGAAATGGTACTGGTCAGAAGCTGTTTATCCTGCCGAAGAAATTTCTTTGAGAAGTCCAACTGTCGAAAATTTTGTTATCGTTAATAAATCAAGAGACAACGAAATAATTGGAGAGGTGGATTACGAATCCGCACCTTATTTAATCCACGAAGATGCGATTTATATCCACCAGAGTCAATTATTTTTCATAGATAACCTTGATTGGGAAGGAAGAACTGCTTATGCCCGAGAAGTAGATG
>CAZYWQ010000268.1:0-4788 GCA_964651675.1 uncultured Candidatus Sumerlaeota bacterium
AAAAAAATGAAGGAAATAAAGGTTGTTATGTCGGGAGTAGGAGCTGCAGGTGTTGCGTGTGCTAAAATACTACTTTCTGTTGGTGTAAAAGAAATTATCGGAGTCGATCGTACAGGAATAATCTATAAAGGAAGAACAGAAGGTATGAATTATATGAAACAATGGTTTGCTGAAAATACAAATCGTAAAAATGTAAAGGGAACAATTAAGGATGCGCTATATAGAGCAGATGTTTTTATTGGTGTATCAGCTCCAGGACTACTTAAGGGTGAGGACTTGAAAGTTATGAAGAAGGATCCTATCATATTTGCTATGGCGAATCCTATTCCTGAAATTATGCCTGAAGAAGCTGCACCTTATGCCAAAATAATTGCTACAGGTAGGAGCGATTATCCTAATCAAGTGAATAATGTATTATGTTTCCCAGGAATGTTTAGAGGAGCATTGGATGTTAGGTCGAGAGATATAAATGAACGGATGAAAATTGCTGCAGCTCATGCTATTGCGAACACAATTAAAGAATCCGAATTATCGGAAGAGTACATAATTCCAAGTGTATTCAATAAAAAGGTTTTTAAGATGGTTTCATCTGCTGTTGCTAAAGCGGCTATTTCAACAGGTGTGGCAAAGAGGAAACGGATAAGTGTTGATTTTTATGAGTTTTAATATTTCGATTTGTTGTTTTTAATAGTGTTGATTTTAAAGGTATAGGGATTTATTTTCATTTATAGAGGGAACAAAGATGATGAAAGTATTAATTACGGGAATTACGGGTTTTGCAGGGAGTCATTTGGCTGAGTATTTATTGAAACTCGGTAAAATAGAAGTGATTGGTACGAAGAGATGGCGTAGTAGGATGGAGAATATTCATCATATCAGAGATAAGATTAAGTTCGTAGAGTGTGATTTGCGAGATTATCCATCGATGATAAGAGCAATTGAAGAAACAACACCTGATAGAATTTTTCATCTTGCGGCACAGTCTTTTGTTCCAACTTCCTGGATTGTTCCATCCGATACTATTACGACTAATATAAATGGAAATCTGTATTTATTCGAAGCTTGTCGGGAAGTAGGTATCAATCCTCGTATTCAGATTGCCTGCTCGAGTGAAGAATATGGAATGGTTTTTGAAAATGAAGTTCCTATAAAAGAGATGAATCCATTGAGACCTTTGAGTCCTTATGGTGTTAGTAAAGTTGGACAGGATATGCTTAGTTATCAGTATTATCAAAGTTATAAGATGCACATAGTAAGGACAAGGGGATTTAATCATACTGGACCCAGAAGAGGAAGCGTTTTTGTATGTTCGGATTTTGCAAGACAGATTGTTGAGATTGAAAAAGGTATGCGTAAACCAATTATTTATGTGGGGAATCTCGATGCTGTCAGGGATTTCACTGATGTTAGAGATATGATTAGAGGATATTGGATAGCTCTGGATAAAGGTGATCCTGGAGAAGTTTATAACATCAGTACAAAAAAGGGATATAAGATAAAAGAGGTTCTGGATATTTTGTTATCGATGAGCAAAACGAAGATTGAGATCAGAGAAGATGAATCGAGATTAAGACCTTCTGATGTACCTTTGCTTGTCGGTGATAATTCGAAATTTGTTAAAAAGACAGATTGGCAACCTGAAATCCCTTTTGAAAAAACACTTGAGGATATTCTTGATTACTGGAGAAGTCGCACAGAAGGCGTTTTGCTTGGATATGAAAATAATAGATGATGAATGGGAATAATGACTGTTTCATTAATTACAGGTGCTTGCGGTTTTGCTGGAAGACATCTTGCAAAACTTTTGATCGATAATAATCATAAGGTATATGGTTTTGATAAGGTATGCATTGATGAAGTTACTCAGGATGAGAAATTATCACAAGTAAAATGGCATACTCTTGATTTATTTGATAAAGCAAATTTGGTGAAGTTATTAGGAGAATCGAAACCGGATTATATTTTTCATTTAGGTGGTCAAAGTAATGTTCCTTTATCCTGGGGAAATCCTATAGAGACATATCGTATAAATTTTTTTGGAACAATAAATCTGTTGGATACTGTTATAGATGCAAAGATCGATCCGAAAATTCTGATTGTTTGTTCAGGGGATGAGTATGGAAATGTTCCACTTGAAAATCAGCCTATAAAAGAGATTGAGTCACTGAAACCGATGAATCCTTATGCTGTTAGTAAGGTCTGTCAGGATATGGTGGCTTATCAGTATAGTTGTAGCAGAAAACTTCGGATTATTCGTGTGAGACCATTTCCTCATATTGGAAGAGGACAGAATCCTATGTTCGCAACTCCTAATTTTGCGCGTCAGATAGCATTGGTTGAAATCGGTGAATTAGAGCCTGTGATAAAAGTGGGTAATCTTCAGGCAGTTCGAGATTATACAGATGTTCGTGATATGATGAGAGCTTATTTGTTAGCAGTAGAAAAATGTGATATTGGAGAGGTCTATAATGTATCTTCGGGAGATGGTGTTGTAATAAAGGATGCATTAGAGAAGTTGATAGCAATGTCTAAAAAGAAGATTGATATTCAGATTGATGAAAATTTGCTACGACCAATCGATATTCCTTATCTTGTTGGTGACAGCACAAAGTTTCGGAAGAAAACTGGTTGGTCTCCGCAAATATCGATAGATGATACACTGAAGGACTTGCTTGATTATTGGCGTTTTAAAGTATCAAGGTGATCTTTTATTTTTTCATACATTTCATAATCGAATTGTGTTGGTTCCTTTTTATAAACTTGTATTGTTCCGAGCATTCCAGGGAATTCTTTGACTAAACTCATATTGTTGTTTATATGTCTGTATATAAAGTCTGGAATTGGTCCCCAGTTAACATACCAGATTCTTTTTGGCTGATAAACCTGAACAACAAAATCTTCCTCGTACATACAATCAACCACTAAATTCACATTTTTGGAATAGTCTTCGACATATTGCAAAATTCCTAATGATGTCCAATATGCTCCAGCAATGATTGTGTCACCATCCTGAACATTCGTCTCAAGATACTTCGCTAATCCTTTCCAGTCCTGTTTTTCCGCTTTGTAATATCCAAATATTTCTATCGAGTTAAAAATAATTAGAATGAGTAGCAAGATGACAGTTAAGATTTTATGTCCAGCACTAATGATATTTCTGTCTTTTATGATTTTTAAAAGACCATTGATACCCACAGCGCATATTGTAAGATATATAAACATCTCATAACTTAAATATCTCGGAGGAAAAAACCAGGATGCATTTGTTAATAGTAGTATGATAATGGGGACAATGACTAATGTTATTGTGAATAGAAACAGTTGTTTGTATCTAAAAAATGAAATGATGAGACCAGAGATAAAAAAGATGAGATAAATCCATCTGAGTTTTTCACTTCCGAATTTGCTAAAGAGATTGCTAAAGTATTGGAGATTATATTGTGTTCCGAATGGATTGTATCCTGGACCTCTGGCGATTTCATCTCCTTGAATCTGCGTTTCTTGATCAATTGGTGTTTCTCCTGTTGTGATTCCATATTGATCGAGAACTTTTAATAGTACTCCTCTGACTTTGATATCTTTTACATCTTTTGGAGAGTAAATTAACCAGGGTAGGTAAATCAAAAACATTATTAAACCACTTAATATTGATAAACTGAGGATTTTTGTAACTGCCTTTAAACTTTTTTCTGAAAAATATCTGATTATCAAATTAAGCAGGATGAAAAAGTATTGAGCGATAATGATGAATATTCCAAAATAACTAATATACGCATTTATCGCATTGAAGATTGCGAAGAAAATCCAATATAACCAATTTCCCTTCTTTGATTGATTTGAGTCATTGCCTTCATTTTTAGATATTACTTCTCTTATGGATAGTCCTTTCAGTATACAAATTGAAGAAGCCAATCCTAAACACATTACCACCGAGTACATTCTTGCATCTTGTGAGTGAAAAATGTGCCAGGGTGAGAAAGTCAATAGAATAGCAGCGATTATGCCGACTTTTTCATTAACAAGAATTTTAGCGAATAAAAAAATGAGGTAAATACTGATTATTCCGGCAATTGCTGATGGTAATCTGACTAAAGCTTCTATTCGAATTAATTTTAATTGAGTTAGATAATGAATGAGAAGATTTCGGAGTGGAGGTGTGTTTCTTTGAGCGCAATAGTTTAATAAAAGATGAGTATCTTTTGATACATTAATAGACGCTAATTCATCAACCCATAAACTTTTTTGTTCGATACCATAAATCCTCAGTAATCCACCTATTAATATCAAAAGATATATTATATATTTTATATTGGTTTTAGTAGATGAGTTATTTGTTTGATTCATAATTATTAATGAATGGTTTTTTCTATAAAATCTTAATAGACTATATGGACTTAAAATGTCAACTTTAGAATGGTAGAGGGATAAATATTTAATGCTGACATTCAGACAGATTAAAGTTAAAAATTGATGAAGTTGTAGTTGAAAGAGTAGGGGATAGAATCAAAGAACAATTTTATTTTTTATCCTTATTGTTGGTTAAAAATGTGGCGAGTTTTTTTGCCGTATCATTGGTTATTTCTTTCTGATTATTACCTACAAATCGACCTATTTCTTTTAGGTCTAATAGAACTACAACAAAGAGTGCAAAGGATAATAATAAGCAGACTCCGTAGATGACTAAGAGAGTGACAGATGATTTTTTAAGTCGTGGAATCAGAGAAGATATGTAGAGAAGTAAAACGATTAATATGAGGATTGTTCCTCCGATTATTCGCCTTATAAATC
>CAZYWQ010000269.1:0-3991 GCA_964651675.1 uncultured Candidatus Sumerlaeota bacterium
AATAAATATATTGTAACAACCGAACCCTGGGTATTGCATAAAAAAGGACAAACAAAGGTATTAGCAACAGTATTGTATTATGCCCTTGAATCGATAAGATTTGCAAGTATCCTACTTTATCCAATTATGCCTGAGAAAATGAAAGAGCTTAATGCACAACTTGGAATTGAAATTAGTGATAATATACAATTCGATAAAGATTTGGAATGGGGAAAACTAAAACCAGGAACAAAAATCAAACTTGGAGATTTACTATTCCCGAGGATAGATATCGAAAAAAAGAAAAAACCAACAAAGGGAAAAAAGATGGAAAATAAAATCGAAGAAACCGATTTTATATCGATTGAAGAATTTAAGAAAATAAAATTGAAAACAGCAAAAGTCATCGAAGCAGAAAAAGTGCAGGGAACCGAGAAATTAATGAAGATAAAGATAGATATTGGAGACGAAAAAAGAGAGATAGTTGCAGGAATTGCGCATCAATATAGTGCAGATGAATTAGTCGGAAAGATAATAATTGTTGTTTCAAATTTAAAACCTGCCAAGATAAAAGGCATTCAATCGAAAGGAATGCTTCTTGCGGTTGTAGACAAAGGAAAACTTGCATTATTAACAATCGATAAGCAAGAAGATGCTACTCCCGGAATCGAAATTTCATAGCGAAAATATCTTGTCAGATAAATCCACCTTAAACGCCTGATATTGCTATAGTTACAGCAAAATTGCCCATTTTGTTGGACCGATTTAATTATTCGTTGACTCTCCCCTATTTTGCTGATAAATAGTTTATATAATTATACTCATTTTTGACTTAATTTATAAGGAGCCAAAACCACATAATGAAAAGAGTTGTTTTACTGTTTTTAATAACTTTGCTCATCCTATTGACTTGTTCAAATCTATTCTCTTCGATTATAATTCAATATTACGAAAGCAAATGGCAAACGATCGAACACAGACTACCAGATATCTTCATCGCCGGTTATGATTACCTTTGGGTACCACCACCAGGAAAAGCCGACACAGGAGGTTACTCTGTTGGATACGATATATGGGATAGATTTCATCTCGGAAAACCTTATGACCAAACATTATATGGTACGGAAGAAAGTTTAAAAACACTCATAAATAGACTTAACAGAGCAGGATCAGGATGTTTTATCGATCTTTGCTTAAACCACAATGGATTTCGAGACTCATCAACTCCCGGTTTTGGCGCCAATGGTTATCCTGGTTTCAGGCTATGGTATAGCTTCGACATTGATGGAGACTTTCATGGTGCCTATGAAAGCGGTAGATATAATGAAAGAGTTTCCGGACTAATCGATATTGCACAAGAAAAAGGTGATGATTACTTCTTCATCAGACATCCTATAGAAGACAATCCTGATAATCTCGAAGGAGCCACCATTGATACGGAAAATGCACGCCTTTATCCTGATAGCGATCCATCAGGTGGAGATGAAGTAACCTGGTCAGGATTCAATCTGACCAATCCTTACGGAGGAGATCCATATACTGAGAATGCAACAGGACTTCTTTTGCGATATGTAAAATGGATGAACGAAGTTATTGGTGCAGATGGCTTCAGAATCGATGCTGAGAAGCACATCCCAGAGTGGTTTTTTGATAGCTTTTATGACGGAGCACTTTACGAAAATGGCAAATTGGATTTAGATGGAAACAGAACAACTCCTTTTAGTTTCGGAGAGGTTTTTGATGGTGACTTCGGACTTCTTTCAGGATATATTCGCAAAGACGGATATGGAAACCGCGATGTCCTCGATTTTCCACTTTATTTCACAATGGTGGATGAACTCAATGGAACAGGTTTAGGTAGCTGGAATAATATTATCTATTCAAGCATAGATGGTTCGGATGGTGATTCAAACGATGGTTCAAGAGGTGTGGAATTTGTACAAAGCCACGATAGCGACAAACCATCTGCTGATAATCTCGCTTATGCATTCACACTTCTCAGGGTCGGATTTCCCATCGTTTATTTTAATGCAAAAGAATTTGGCGATGGAAGAGACTTCCCTAAAGATGGCAGAGGAGATGCTCTCGGAGGTGAGTATGGAACAATTATCACAACCCTTGTTGACATTCATAATGAATATTCGAGAGGTTCATTGATTCACAGGTCTGTTGACAGTAATGTATATATTTTCGAACGAGATAACAATCTTATTGTAGGGCTGAATGATAATAGTGATGGAAGCGTAACGATTTATGATGAAAGAACCATTTATACCGGTTTTACTTCAGAAACCGTTCTAAAAGAACTTACCGGGAATGCTACGAATCCTACATTAGATCCATCAGACGAAATCTTTGATTCGGTTACAGTTCAAAGTGATAGCAGTATCACGATTAGAGTTCCGCGAAATCACCAACAAATGGGTTATGTGGCTTATGGATTAGCCAATCCTCAGGGAACGCTTACAATCTCTCCAGTTAGTGATACTATACCACCAGATAGTTCATCCGTTCCAAATGGGATTCGGAGAATCGCAGAAGTGGACATTATAACAGCCGATTCATTCACAGTTCAACTCCAGACCACATCAGAAGTAAGTGAAGATAATGCACTCATCAGACTTGATGGTGGCCTTGATATTAATGACAATCCCGGACTTGATTTCGGTGAAGGAAATTCTGTGATTCGTGGGTTCGAACAGTTCACGACTCATAACAGTCCGAGACATTCCGGAGGAACAGGTTTATACCAGCAGACCATCGATGCTACAAGTCTATCCGAAGGATACCATTTCGTAAAAGTAATTGCCTTTACTCCAAGACCCTGGCCCTCACCAGAAACTTTTAATACATTCAAGAGAGTTGTGTATATTGACAGAAGTGGACCAGAGATGAGCCTGATTTATCCGACAAATACCGGAAATAAAGACATTACCACATCAGACTATCAAGCTGTTGTGAAATGCCTTGATAAAACAGCCAATTCCGTACACATCTTCTGGGATCAACCATCAGGAGCAGATTTACTAAGTATGATTGGTTCTCAATCTCAAGCAAGCTGGGTTGATAGAGATGAATTTAGATACAATCTTTCAGGTATCACAAATGGAGATCATTCAATTGACATAGTAGCATTCGAAGATTCTGGAAATTACAGCATCACAAGATATGAAAATATAAATGCTGAAATACAGCTACCAGAAATGGCATTTGGCATTGACACTGACCTTAGTGTGAATTCCGTAACATTTGAAGATGTTCCTACCACAATCGATTACAGAGCTTATGAGAATGATTTCGTAGTAAGAGTTGACATTAGCTCTGGATTAAGCTTTGCATCAGGTGATTTCACTGTACAATTGATTGTCGATGACACAACATACGATGCTGTTGTTTACAATCCATCCTTATTACCACCTATTAATCGACTTGTGCAAAATGACCAGAACTTATCGGATGATTATGATGAATTCAGATTTGTTTGGCGAGGATATTCCAAAGGCACACATAATCTTATCGCAAAAGCAAAATTGACTTCGGAAGAAGAGCCCAACCAAAAGAATGCGATAATTGAAGTGTTGAGTAGCACTGTTGGACCAGACTTAACGATTAATAGTCCTATTCCACCTGACAACTCCATTCCATTTCCACCAACCTTAGAAGTTAAAGCAACCACCGATGCCACAGCAGGAAGTCTGATGGCATTTATTGACAACAATGGTGATGAGGAACTGATACAAACCGTAAATAATCCTGGAACAGGAATGGTAACACTCTCAACACCTGTCGATAATCCACTAACACCAGGTGTTAAGGAAGGTATAGAATTGTCTTATGGAATGCACAACATTCGTGTATTAGCAACAACAGGTGAAAACGGAACAGGAATAATTACAGAGGATTCTACAACACTTGAAATACTGACTATGAAAGTGATGAATTGGGATATTTATAAATAAATTCTTTTACTCATCCACATCAACTTTTAATAATTTAATGTTCAGCTTTCTTG
>CAZYWQ010000269.1:4001-4773 GCA_964651675.1 uncultured Candidatus Sumerlaeota bacterium
ACGATTCTTTTTTCGCGATAAAACTGTCCATAGAAAATCCGTTTAATACCACTATTAGCTATCAGTTTAAAACACTCCCAGCAAGGTGATGATGTAGTGTAAATATCAGCCTTATCGATACAGACACCATTTTTTGCCGCCTGAATGATAGCATTAGCCTCTGCATGAATGGTTGCGATACAATGTCCATTAACAATATCATGGTCCACCTCATCACAATGAGGCATTCCCCTTATACTTCCGTTATAGCCTGTCGACAATATGGTTTTATCCCTTACAATAATCGCACCGACATAATTCCTATCGCAGGTCGAACGCTTCGATACCTCTTTCGCAATATTCATAAAATACTTTTCCCAGCTAATTCTTTTCTTTGGAGTCACATTTGTCTTTCTCTTTGTCATCGATCACTCCTGAATTGATTGTGCATTTATATAAGATGAAGTGGAGATAAATCCGTTCACTAAAAAATCAGTTACAACGAATATAATCAGATATTCCAAATATTCCAGAAAAAAATTAGATTTTTTTGATGTCTTACGTAAAATATGCTGGAAAGTCTTTTTATATTGACAGGTCACCCATTTTCTGAGTTAAAAGTCAAAAATCATTAAAACGCATAATAATCACTTATGAAGATATCTATTATCATTCCCATCTATAATGAAGTAGAGCTTTTACCCATTGTTCTAAAGAGAGTCCGAGCTCTCGACATCGACAAGGAATTAATCCTCGTTGACGATTGCTCAAAAGACGGAACGGTGAACATACT
>CAZYWQ010000270.1:0-2248 GCA_964651675.1 uncultured Candidatus Sumerlaeota bacterium
GGCTCTGCCTTTTAATCCTAAATCTTTTGCAATTGAACATTTCATTTTCTTATATACATTTCTGATACCACATTTAGCCGCAGCAAGGTATACAATTCCTTCACATTCTGCTCTTTCTTCAAAGGGATTCCCCCTACTTTTACCCTCGAATCGTTTCATAACAATTATATCAATTGAATGTTTCTGTATTATTTGTTCAATTTCTTGCAAAAGCCATAATAGCAGTCTAGGTCTAGTAAAATTTTTTGGATATTTAAGAGATTTGCATTCGATTAAATTTGGTGCCAGTTTTGTTTCTGTAATTATTGCATGTGAGAAATCCTTATTACTACAACGAATGCCTAGAACGATCATATGATTCCTCCTTTTGAAGATAGTTATTGCTTATACAGTTTCAGAATATAAATTTTAGATACTAAACTTGCAGGGATATAATTTTTTAATAATAGATGTTTAATTTTTTCAAGTTCAAGACTTCATCTATCAGAATCCTTGTTGGCTTTAGCAAGTATAATATTAATGAAAAACTTTTATATCTTTTTTGTTAAGTTGAATATTGCTTACCTTAATACGTTTACTGGATTAAATTATAAAATAAGTTGTTATAATAATTTATTTTTATTCAGTTAAAAAGTCAAACATTTTATCATTTTTGAGCTTCAAAATTTAATAGAAGCCTGTTTTTGAGGAATGAAACGGTCACGACCGTTCCCTACATTAATAATCATTTGTATAAATCTTTTGACTTGTGAACTATATTTTGAGATACAATATAGTTGTTATTGTAATATATTTTGTTTATCATATGTCTAATGTTTTAGAAAGGAAATTATGATGAATAAATCGTTTTTTAATATATTCGTTTGTCTATTTACATTTCTATTCATTCTTTTTTCTTTTGTTTCCTATGGTGAGAATGTCAGAAAGCCTGTTGTGGCTGGGATGTTTTATGAAAAAAACAAAGATGCCTTACGGAAACAGATTGATGGATATTTAAAATTGGCTGGTGATGTTAAGGTTGATGGGAAAATAGTGGGTATGGTTTGTCCTCATGCAGGATATGTATATACTCGTGATGCTATGGCATCAGGTTATAAGGCTATTCAGGGCAAAAAATATGATAGAGTTATCGTTTTAGCAATAAGTCATTCTGTTCCATTTAAAGGTTTATCCATTTTAGAAGTTGATGCTTATGTAACACCACTCGGGAAGATTCCTGTGGATGTCGAATTGAGAGATCAACTGTTGAAGGAAAAATATTTCTCGAGTGTTCCAAAAGCTCATCAGTATGAACATTCCGCTGAGGTTCAATTACCTTATATTCAGACTGTTTTAAAAGATTTTAAGTTACTTGTCATTCTTGTTGGTTATTTGAATTATAATGAGTATGATGAAGTGGCTGAGATCTTGAATAAATATATCGATGAAAATACATTGCTGATAGCGAGTTCGGATTTCACTCATTATGGTGCAAGCTATGGATATGTTCCGTTCAAAAAGGATATAAAAAATAATCTCCACAAACTTGATAAAGGTGCCATCGATTTAATTACAGCACTTGATTTTGATGGATTTCAAAAATACATTGATAAAACAAGAGCAACAATTTGTGGTAGAGCTCCCATTTCATTGTTGATAAAATTATTGGAAGGTAAGGCTGATGGAAAGCTTCTGAAGTACTATACAAGCGGTGATCTGGAAAATGATTATACTCGTTCGATTGGTTATGCATCGATTGTTTTTATTGAAAAAGATAATCCGACTGAAGTTAAAAAAACAAAAAAGCGTGTTCTTATCGAAGAAAATGAATTATCAAAGGATGAGGAAGTTACTTTGTTAAAACTTTCCAGAGAAGTATTGACTAAATTTTTGGAAAAAGGGAAAAGACCTGATATTGATTTAAAAAAATATAATATAACTGACAGACTGAAGGAGATGAAAGGAGTATTCGTAACTTTAAATGAGAAAGGTTCATTAAGAGGCTGCATCGGATATGTCATAGGGCAAAAACCTATATATGAGGCTGTGATTGATAATACCATCAATGCTGCTTCAAAAGATTCGAGATTTCCACCTGTGCAAAAAAAGGAGCTTGAAGATATTGAGATTGAGATTTCTGTTATGACTCCTCTTAAAGAAATAAAAAGTACGGATGAAATTATTCTGGATAAACACGGTCTTGTAATAAGAAAAGGCTATAGGCAGGGATTGTTACTTCCGCAAGTTCCGATGAAATGGGGCTGGGATA
>CAZYWQ010000270.1:2258-4768 GCA_964651675.1 uncultured Candidatus Sumerlaeota bacterium
ACATATTTGTCGTAAAGCAGGTTTGGAAGATGACGCTTATAAGGATAAGGATGCTCAATTGTATACTTTTGCAGCACAGGTTTTTAATGAGGAGGAACTTAAAGAAAAAAATAATTAAACCACAAAGGCACGAAGGCACAAAGACAAGTAGAAAAAAAGCCACAAAGACACAAAGATTTTAAAAAAATACTCTGTGTTCTCTGTGGTTAATAAATCCCTAAGGAGCAATTAAAAAGAATGAAAAAGGAATCGAGAAGAAAGTTCATCAAAAAAACTGTTACTGGTTTGATTACACTTGGCGTTGTTAATCCTTTAGAACTTTTTGCAGATAGTAAAAAATTCAATGCAAAGGAGTTATTTGGTAAAGTTGTTATTGCCAAAGATAATAAAGTCAGAAGTAAAGATGGTAAGGTTGATTACGCTATCACAGAAAAATTAATCAACAATAGTCTTGTTAAACTTCTTGGTAATGAAGACAAAAAAGTAAATTGGTCGACATTGTTCAGTGCAAAAGATGTTGTCGGTATAAAACTCAATTGTCTCGCAGGAAGGGGATTATCACCTAATAAGGAAGTTGTGAATGCGATAATCGAAGGATTAAAATTGGCAGGTGTTAAAGAGAGTAATATAATTGTCTGGGAGCGGTTCTCGAGGGAATTGCAAAAAACAGGCTTCGTGATAAACACCAGTGATAAAGGAGTGAAATATCTCGGTAATGATAAAATGGGGTATGAGAGTGAACCACAGATGAGTGGTTCGATAGGGAGTTGTTTCACAAAAATTGTTTCAGAAAAATGTTCAGCACTTATAAATGTTGGTGTTTTGAAGGACCACGATTTATCAGGTGTTTCTGCAGCAATGAAAAATTTTTATGGAGCGATTAATAATCCTCATAAATATCATGATAATAATTGCGATCCATATATTGCTGATGTTTATGCGCATCCTTATATTAAAAATAAAGTTCGGTTGACGGTGATAGATGCTATTAAAGCACAGTATAAGGGCGGTCCTGGTTATAAACCGCAATATATTTGGGATTGTAATAGTATAGTGATTGGTTTTGATCCCGTGGCTATTGATAGTGTCAGTAATGATATAATCAATAAAAAGAGAAAAGAGAATAATGTACCAACTTTGGCGGAAGAAAATCGTGAACCGAAATGGATTTATACCGCTGAGAAAAAAGGATTAGGAATCGCAGATTTGAAAAAGATTGAGGTGATTCAAATATAGTGAAACCACAGAGAACACAGAGCGGTATTTAATGTTGAATTATTGAAAAATGGTAAAAAGCGTATAATTCTTTAATTTGGTTAATTAGCTAAGAATATTTTTTATCTCTGTGCAACTCTGTGATTTTGGATTTTTCTCTGAGTTTTCTGTGGTTAATAGAATTGTTTCTCTTATGATAAAAAAAATTATGCGACAGAAAGAAAATATAGTGAAACCACAGAGGTCACAGAGTAGTATTAGATATCCATTCAAAGATATTACTGAGAAAATAATATCCTGTGCAATCGAAGTTCACTCGATTTTGGGACCAGGATTACTGGAAAATTTGTATGAAGAAGCATTAGCTTATGAATTTAAATTGAGAAAGATTTCGTTTGAAAAACAAAAAGCGATTAATGTTTTATATAAAGGTAAAGATATTGGTGTTCACAGAGTGGATTTTTTGGTTGAGAATGAAATTGTGTTAGAGCTTAAGGCAATTGAAGCAATCAATAAAATCCATATTGCTCAGGTATTAACATATTTGAAGGCTATGAATAAAAAAATCGGATTGTTAATAAATTTCAATGTCGAGTTATTGAAGAATGGTATAAAGCGTATAATTCTTTGAGTTGGTTAATTAGTTAATGTTGTCTCTGTGCAACTCTGTGATTTAAGATTTTATCTCTGTGTTCTCTGTGGTTAAATATTTTTTAATCGAGGTGATTTGAATTGGATTATATCGACCAAATACCTGATAAGAATCAAGTGTATAAAGTTTCACGCCGAGATCTACTGAAAATGTCTATTACTTCCGCTTGTGCTACTGGACTGTTTCTGATGGCAGGAAAAGATAATAAGCTATACGCACAGACTGAGTCGGCAAAGATTGATGATGATTCGAAATATATCATTGAGGCAAGACATTATGAAAAACTTCCTGAGACAAAAGTTAAATGTGTCTTATGTCCGAGAGAGTGCGAAGTAGCTGATATGGAAAGAGGCGGTTGTGGAGTCCGAGAAAATCGTCAGGGAATTTATAAAACACTTGTCTATAGTAGAGTTTGTTCACTCAATATAGATCCAGTTGAAAAGAAACCTTTGTTCCATTATTTGCCAGGTACGACAGCATTATCAATCGCAACAGCAGGTTGTAATATTGAATGCAAATTTTGTCAGAACTGGGAGATTTCGCAATTTCGACCGGAAGAGGTTCGAAGCACTTATCTACCACCGGAAGCTGTTGCAAAATTAGCTAAGAAGAATAAAGCACCATCCATCGCTTATACTTATTC
>CAZYWQ010000271.1:0-705 GCA_964651675.1 uncultured Candidatus Sumerlaeota bacterium
TTCAGAAAGCTTCATTGGCTTAATACTTATAAACCACTGATTGTTCCATCTTTTTTAACAGGCTGGCCCTTTTTTATTTTTCTAATGCGTCAGTTTTTTCTATCGATTCCCAATGATTTTAGTGAAGCAGCTAAAGTCGATGGTGCAACACACTTCCGAATTTATCTCAATATTATTTTACCATTAGCAAAGCCTGCTTTGGCTGTTGTGGCAATTTTTGCATTTTTATTACATTGGAATGATTTCTTCGGACCATTGATTTATTTAACGGAAGATGTGAAATCGACTCTGGCATTAGGATTGGCTGTATTTGCGGGTAAGCATCAGAGTGAATGGGGAATTTTAATGGCTGTCTCTGTAATTATGCTTATCCCGACGGTTATGGTCTTTTTCTTCTGTCAGAGATATTTTGTTGAGGGTATTACTCTAACAGGAATCAAAAGATAGAAAGGTTTTTTGAAGTGCAGCAGACCGATGAGAAATATTTATCATTTGTGGATATTCAATCTTCGCTTTCGATTTCAAAAGGTTGGACAACTGGCGAATGGGAAGGAAATCCGACACTTCGTGGATTGTTTGCTGGAAATGAGATTAGATTTCGAGTCACTAACACATCGAAAGTAGAAATCGAATTGGTAACTGAGGAATATGTTTGGATTCATATATTTATAGATGATAAACATTTTAAGGCAGTCTCGCCTGAGT
>CAZYWQ010000271.1:715-4768 GCA_964651675.1 uncultured Candidatus Sumerlaeota bacterium
ATTGTTACCATACCAATAGACAGAGACAAAGGAAATGATATTCGAATTTTAAGGTCTACGGTTTCCTCAGGACCTTTTTATGTAGATGTTCATCTAATCAGATTATGGATAGAAAAGGGAGGAGAGATTACAGAACCTCTTAATCCTGTACCATCTACTGTTTTTTGCACATTTGGTGATTCAATCAGCGGGAACAGTCTGGTTGGAGATGATCAGCCATTCGATCCTTTTGATATTGGTTATGGTTGGCTTTTATGCAAGGAATTTGGATGGCAATATCTGAACAGTGCGAGAGATGGTTCAGGTTTATGCTGTCGCCTTTTTGAAAATCCACTTGCTCAAGAACGTGTTCAGAATGAAGTGATAGTTTATCGACCTGATTATCTCTTTATTTTGTATGGAACAAATGATTTGGCAGGTGAAGCAGATCCGTTTAAAGACTTTTCGGTTTCTTATGAGAGATTGTTAGAGACTTTGGTTAAAGAATTACCCGAAACACACATCGCTTGTTCGGAATTATTATGGAGAGGTGATTATTCCGAAGATCAGATAAAGACATTTAGCAAAATAATTAACGAAAAATGTCAGAAGTTTTCCATTCCGTATTGTCAGCCTTTTGATTGGTTGGGTCCTGAGGATTTTTACGACGGACTTCATCCTAATCCGAAGGGTCATAAGAAGATAGCTAATAATCTAAAGATTTTCTTTAAAGAAATTTATCCTAAACTAAGGAGTTAATTGGTAATTATAAGTGAAAAAAGAAGTTATGAAACATAGAGGACGAGCAATTATTGCCTTAACCGGTGGCATTCCAGATTTCGTTCCGACATTTGAACTTACTTTTGATGAGACTGAGAGAGATTTCGAAGGAAGAACCTGGATAGGTGGTCCTGCTGATCCGGATGCTACAGGGATGTCGTATGCGGATAAGATACGCTATAATGCACAGCTTTATGTAGATGTTGCGAAACGGTTTGATCATTCTATCATTTTTATATGCCGAACCCTCGGAAAACATGAAAATAAGGAAGAAACAGGTGTCATAGATACGGTGAAAGAGATAAGAGAATTATCGGGTGATGATTATCTTGTGATGACGCATAATGATCCGACATTTATGATACCTTTTACGAATGTTGAGCAATTTTGTTTCGATCTGATTGATAGACCTGACTTTATGCATAGTATTGCTAAGAAGAGTCTCGAGGAAAGTAAGGAGAAATGTCATCAGATTCTCGAAGCAGGAGCAGATGGATTCATTATGTGCTGTGATTATTGCTTTAATAACGGACCTTTTATCAGTCCTGATCAATTTGCCGAATTCATAGCTCCGTATTTGAAGGAATCGGTAGATTATTTCAAAAAGCAAGGAGCTTATGTTATCAAACATACCGACGGCAACATTATGCCTATTATTGATTATTTGATAGATGCCGAACCGCATGCGCTTCATTCACTTGATCCAATGGCAGGAGTCGACATTAAGGAAGTAAAAGAGAAATATGGTGATAAAGTTGCTTTATGCGGGAATGTTGATTGTTCTTTGATGCAAACAGGAACACCAGAAGAGATTCGTGAGAGCGCTGAGTATTGTCTTAGATATGCAAAACCATCTGGAGGTTATGTTTTCAGTACATCTAATTGTGTTTTTAGAGGAATGCCATTAGAAAGTTATGATCTAATTCATTCTATCTGGATGAAAAAGAGAGATTATTAAATTCGATGAGAATACTTAATATGTGTAGGGATAAGAAATGCTGTTATGATTTCTTAGGGGTGTAAATATTTTAGTAAAGGAGAGTTGTTATGGGGAAGAAAAAGATTATTCACATACTGTCTAATACGCACTGGGACAGAGAATGGCGGTTTCCATTTCAGGAAACGAGACTTTTTCTGATTGAGCTTATCGATCGATTGCTGAATCTGATGGAGAAGAAACCCGATTATAAGTATTTCAATTTCGATTCTCAAACGATTTTTTTAGAGGATTACCTTGAATACAGACCGGAGAATCGTGAACGACTTTCTAAACTGATAAAGGAAGGACGATTAGTTGTTGGTCCCTGGTATACATTGCCGGAAGAGTATTCGGTCAGTGGTGAAGCTTTAGTGCGGAATTTATTGATGGGTCGTCGTGTTGGTGATTCTTTTGGACAGACTTCACAAGTGGGTTATACACCAACTTCATACGGTCAGATTTCTCAAATGGCTCAGATTTATAAGGGCTTTGATATAGATGGGATTGTTTTTTATCGCGGGATTTATCCAACGGAATGCACTAATGAGTATATACTAGAAGCTCCTGATGGTTCTCGGATAATAGGTATTCGTCTTAGTCGTTTTCTGAGTAGAGGTGCATTTTATTTATATATAACTCGTCGCACAATGCACTCCAACAACTGGATGGGATATAAATGGGGTGAGAAAGGATGCCTCCCCATTCATTTTTGTAGCGCTGATGAAGACCATGAAGAGGAGCCGATTTTTGTAAGGGCTCCTTATAAAGATACTTGCAATCTTAAGCCTATTAAAGATGGTGTATATCAGGCAATGGATGATATTCTAACTGATGCTACAACGGATTGTCTTGTTTTGATGGATGGAATGGATAGTACTTATCCGAATGAAAATATCCCCGAGATTCTTAAGAAGGCAAATAGTGTAAATCCGAACTGGAAATTTGTGCATAGTTCATTTCCTCTTTTTCTTAAAGATTTAAAGTCCCGAATAAAACTTGATAAATTAACTGTATTAAAAGGTGAACGCCGACATCCGAGTATTGACAATATGTTCAATGCATTTCTGAAAGATTCCATCTCTTCTCGAATGTATCTGAAACAGCGCAATGCCGAAGCCGAAAGTTGTGTTATGAGATGGGCTGAACCTTTCTCCTGCTTTGTAAATCTTTTAAACAAACAGGAATATCCATTAAATCCTCTACTTAAAGCCTGGAAATATATATTATCCTGTCATGCTCACGATAGTATCAGCGGACTGAGTCCTGATCAGATACATAAGGATATGCTTTATCGATTCGATCAGGCAAAAATTATAGGAAAGGCATTAACAAAAAAGGCTCTCGGAGAAATCATCGCCCATATAGACACTTCAAAAGAGAGTCCTGAAAATGTTCTTGTCACTGTTTTTAATCCACTTCCTTATGAGAGCGATGCTGCTCCGACAGTCTATGTTGATTTCCCAAGAGAAAAAGAATACAGAGCCTTTTCTGTTTATGATGATAAAGGAAAGAAAGTCACGCAGCAGATTATATCAAGGGAAGAGAGTTATTTAATACCGTTAGAGCGAAATGAATTACCGGGATGCTTTTTTACGACCAAATGGAAAATCGCCTTTGAAGCTAAAAAATTACCTCCACTCGGATTCAAGACTTTTTCAGTTAGACCAGAAAGCGGAAAAAGAACCAACTATGGTTCTATGATAACAACTCCTAATACGATGGAAAACGAGTTTCTGAAAGTGAAAATTGAGACGAATGGAACATTGATGGTTGTTGATAAAAAGAGCGGAGAAAAGTATAGTAATCTCCTTTATTTTGAAGATGATGGTGAAGCAGGTGATCCCTGGATGAGAGTTCCGCCTTTTGGGGATAGGATGTATAGCACATTGGGAGCTTCTCCGAATATTCAGCTTCTTGAAGATGGACCTATTCTTACAACATTTATGATTGTTACAAAGTGGATGTTGCCAGTTGGATTAGTCCAAGCTACAAAACAAAGAACACAAGAGGAAAAAGAAATAACTATTATATCAAAAGTGTCTCTGCGCAAAGGAATTCCTCGTCTTTTTATCGATGTAGAGGTCGATAATACAGTAAAAAACCATCGATTAAGAGCGATGTTTGATGCAGGATTCCGTCCTGAGAAAGCGATTGCAAAGGGACAGTTCAATGTGATCGAGCGTGATGTTCACTTACCCGATACATCTGATTGGTTAGAGCCAAAAACCGGGACAAATCCATATTATGGATTTATCTGTGTGCAAAATGGTAAGCGCGGATTAGCAGCTCTATCAAATGGATTAACGGAATATGAG
>CAZYWQ010000272.1:0-4765 GCA_964651675.1 uncultured Candidatus Sumerlaeota bacterium
TCAGCTTTTTACCTGTCGTATCTGAAATAGCCTTCCTGAACCAAGTTTTCCGTGCCATTTGAACAAACATACTTGCTAATGACTTACGATTAGGCTTCTCAAGATTAAAAGACTCACCAGCAAGTTCCATAACTGCAAGTCTAACCTCAACCGACTTCGAAGTCGCTGGCATTGGCTCTCCAAATATAACAGTTATCCTATATGGAAAAATAGAAGGAAATCTCGAAAGCAACTTGCCATTATAATAACTCAAAATACTTCCCCAGGCACCACCAATATAAATTGGAATTATAGGATAATCACATCCTTTCATTATCCTCTCGAAGCCTTTTCTGAAGCCCATTATATTCCCACTGCGAGTAATACTACCTTCAGCAAAAATGCAAACCATATATCCTTCATCCAAAATAGAACGAGCTTCCCGAAGTGACTTTACCATTTGTTTCGGAGGGTCATCATAAGAAAGTGGAATAGCGCCCATCAATTTGAACAAGGGTTTTAGCAATTTCTTATTGTAAATTTCACGATACATCATAAATCTAATCCGACGCTGTTGAGTCGCCATCAATAAAAGAGCATCTACCCAGGATACATGATTGCATATTAACAAGGCAGGACCTTCGACTGGAACATTTTCCACTCCAACCACTCTAATCCGATACAATAATCGCATAATAATAAGTGCAATAAACCGAAGGAGAAAATCAGGAAGAACGATCAATGTAACAATCAACAAAATAAAAGTGAGAACTCCAACAATGAAGAATCCTTCTCCAGGAGAGAATTTCAGCACATCATCAAATAAAGCTATTAATCCCGAAGCTATTAATACACCAAGAAAGCTGAGAAAGTTTGCTGTTGCTATAATTTCTCCAAGATTTTTTTTCGGTGAACGAAACTGAATGAATGAATTCAACGGCACCGTATACAAACCAGCACCTACTCCCATTATCAGAACGATGATATAAACAAGAAAAACGATTGGAGAAATAAGATTCAATGCGATACTTGAGATGGTAATAAGAAGTGCTCCTACTGGAACAATTCCAAACTCAATATTTCTCCCCGATAATTTCCCAGCCAAAAATGATCCAATCCCAATTCCAAACGCTCCCATCAAGGCAATATACAAACTACTCTCTTCACTCAAATTGAGATAATGTATTCCATAGGGAACGATATTAAGCTGAATGAAAGCACCAATGAGTAAAAAGTATGCGCTCCCAATAACAGCAAGAAAAAGATAATTGTCTTTATGAATCCTTTTAATTGTTTTCCAGATATCGACTACGAATAATGGAGTAAAGTGGCTATCTCTACCAACAGGCGCGGTTTTTCTAATGCAAAGACTAAAACCTGTTCCGACAATAGCCAGTAATACGCAAAACAAACCTGCTATTGCAAATTGATTTGTAAATGTTTCCGAAAGAAGAGCTGCAGAAGGTGTTCCAATAACAATAGCCAAATATGTAAATCCAACGAGTAATCCATTTGCTCTTGATAGTTTTGACCTATCGACTAATTCAGGAATAATGCCATATTTCGAAGGACCAAAAATTGCGCTTTGAGTAGCCATTAAAAAAAGAGTTACATAGAGACAAACAGGACTTTTAATTATAAAGGAGAAACAACCGAGAGACATTGCGACAATTTCAAGGAATTTTGTTAATACAATTATATTCCTTTTACTAAAACGGTCGGCTAATACTCCACCTGCGTGAGAAAATAATAAAAAAGGAAGGACAAAGATTGCCCCTGCAATCGCAACAATCGAACTGGTACTTTCTCTACCTAACAGCTTAATTAAGAATAAAATTATAAGCCATTTAAAAATGTTATCGTTCAAAGCACCCGAGAATTGCGTTGCATTAAGCCACTTAAACGAACCACCTCTTTTTATCTTGTTTATAAATCTCATATTATTAGTAGAGACAGAACATTGTAATGTAGTGGTGGTCTTCCGATCCATTATAATTAATGAACCTAAAGGTTCTCACTACGTTTAAATATTATGTACGATAAATCGTACTGCTACAGTTTAGGTTGATTTTGGGGAGAATTATTAAAATAGAAAAATCTATTTATCTTCGCTTTCGTCTTTCTCTTTAACAATCAATCGTTCTTCATCGTGCTTTTTCAATTTATGTTGTTCTCTTGCAATCTGCTCAATATATTCTGGGTCATCTTGCAGTCGACGAATTTCTTCCTTGAGCCGCTCATTAGTTTTTTCTAAAACATACACCTCATTTTTCTCTTTCTCAAGCTGTTCCATCGCCTGAAAAAGCTTCTTAATATCGCTGAGATTGAAATATAACCAGACTAAAAAGATAATAATCAGCGTAACAAAAAAATTGAGGATCGAATAAACTCTACTCTTTTTTTTCTTATGACCCGGAATCATTTATCACTCCATAGTCATACAATGTATAATTAAAATAAATTAAAAAGTGTATCCGGACAGAACGATGTTCTGTCCCTATAATTAATACCATTTCAGCTTATTAAATGTTGTAAACAACTTTTTCACCGAGATACTGAGCTGATTCACCTAATTCTTCTTCGATTCGAAGCAACTGATTATATTTTGCAATCCTATCCGTTCTTGAAGCAGAACCAGTCTTGATTTGACCAGTATTAGTCGCAACAACAACATCAGCTATAGTTGTATCCTCAGTCTCACCACTTCTATGCGAAACGACTGATGTGAATCCTGCCTTCTTCGCCATTTCAATTGTATCCAATGTCTCTGTCAATGTGCCAATCTGATTCAGTTTTATAAGTATAGAATTCGAACAACCTTCTTTTATTCCTCTTGCAAGTCTCTGAGTATTTGTCACATAAATGTCATCACCTACAATTTGTACTTTGTTTCCTAAGGCATCATTCAATTTCTTCCAACCTTTCCAATCATTCTCATCAAGTCCATCCTCAATCGAGATAATAGGATATTTTTTTACCCATTTCTTATAAAACTCTACCATCTGCTCGGAAGATTTTGAAGATTTATCTGACCATTTAAAGACATATTTTTTCTTACTCTTATCATAAAAAGAACTTGCTGCAGAATCAATTGCCAGACAAATATGTTTACCCGCTTTATATTTAGCATTTTCGATTGCTTTTAAGATAACTTCGATGGCTTCATCATTCGATTTTAAATTCGGAGCGAAACCGCCTTCATCACCTACGGCAGTGCTATAGCCTTTTTGTTTCAAGACCGCTTTAAGATTATGAAACACCTCTGCACCCATCCGAAGCGCTTCTGCAAAAGATTTGGCACCTACAGGCATTATCATAAACTCCTGAATGTCCACATTATTATCAGAATGAGCACCACCATTTAATATATTCATCATCGGAACCGGCAATATTTTCGCATTCACACCACCGATGTATTTATATAATGGTACATCCAAAAGATTAGCAGCAGCTTTTGCCACAGCTAATGATACTCCCAAAATGGCATTTGCGCCTAATTTACTTTTATTATCTGTCCCATCCAATTCTATCATTGTTTTATCAATCAAAACCTGATCTAAGGCATCCATATCAAGAATTGTTGGACCAATAATCATATTAACATTTCTTACTGCCTTTGTAACACCTTTACCAAGATACCTTTTCTTATCACCATCTCTCAATTCCACAGCTTCATGTTCTCCTGTAGAAGCACCCGATGGCACTATCGCTCTTCCGAATCCGCCTGACTCCGTCCATACTTCTGCTTCGACTGTAGGATTTCCTCTTGAATCAAGAACTTCTCTCGCAAATACATCAACAATATAACTCATAAGATAACCTCCTGAATAATATATTACTTTATCATAAAATAAATTTCCTTAAATCCTCATCCTTAATTATATCAATAAGTTTTTCCTTAACATATTTCCGATTAATTACGATCTTCTTCCCTTTATTATCTGGAGCTTCAAATGAAATGTCTTCAAGAAGTCTTTCCATTATAGTGTGCAATCTTCTGGCACCAATGTTTTCGGATGATTGATTAACTTCAAAAGAAAGATTCGCTATCTCATCTATACCATCCTGTGCAAAAGAAATATCAACATCCTCAGTTTTCAACAATGCCTGATACTGCTTTGTCAGAGAATTTTGTGGTTCAACAAGAATAAGTTTGAAATCATCCGCATTCAACGAATTAAGTTCAACTCGTATGGGAAACCGACCTTGCAGTTCAGGAATCAAGTCAGATGGTTTCGTCATATGAAAGGCTCCAGCAGCTATAAAGAGAATATGATCAGTTTTCACCATTCCATATTTTGTAAACACAGTAGAGCCTTCAATTATCGGTAAAATATCTCTCTGCACACCTTCTCTTGAAACATCAGGACCGGATGAATGTCCTCTGCCTGCAATCTTATCAATTTCATCAATAAAAACTATACCTGTCTCTTCAACTTTTTGAATTGCCTCTTTGACTATCTTATCTTTATCAATAAGTTTTTCCGTTTCTTCCCTTAAAATAACTTCTCGTGCTTCGGAAATGGGCATTGTAACAGTTTTGGATTTTGAAGGTAAGACTCTTTCAAACAAACTTTTTATATCCATTCCGAATTCTTCGACACCACCTGGAGAAAAAATCTCAATCATTTGAGCACCTTGAGATTTGATCTCAACTTCAATTTTCTTATCATCAAGTTTACCTGCCTTAAGTTTTACTCTAAGCTTCTCTCTCGTCTTCTCCCAACTCTCAGTGCTGTCTTCTTTCTCCTGTTGCTGTTGCTGATCCTTCACATCGGTTTTAGGA
>CAZYWQ010000273.1:0-4765 GCA_964651675.1 uncultured Candidatus Sumerlaeota bacterium
TTAATACATTCATATCGAGAATTCCTTCGGACATAAATCCAACCCAGTCTTGAAAGACACTGGCATAAGCGGAACTTTGAGTGAAGTCCGATGGACAACTACCCCATTGGATAGTTGCTGCAGACATTTCACAATCCCAGTCGATTGCTTTAATAGCTGCATAGGCTTTTCGTCCAAGAAAACGGATTTGGTCTCGTCGAAAATCACAGAAATCCGAATCGTCTGTTGCAGGTTGTCCTGATTTGCCATATAATGTATTGAAGCGTGCTATTGAAGTTGGATTATATCCCCATTCTGTCCCTGGATATCGAAAGTAATCCCAATGAATGCCATCAACATCATAGTTTTGCACTATTTCGAGTACAACATCTATTAAATAATCCAATACTTCGGGATGACCAGGATCGAGATAGTATGTACCATCGGTTTCGTAATCGCCTGTATCGGTTTGACCTCTCCATTCAGGATGTTCGGTTAATACATGAGTAGATGGTGGTGTGCCTTGAATGGTTCTCCATACCCGATAAGGAACTATCCAGGCGTGAACTTCGATGTATTGTTTTCCACCGGATGTATCGTGTGCTTTTGTAATTATGTCGGCTAAAGGATCAGTGTAACCTGAAGCTATGTTGGAAGCACGGGGTTCTGTAGCACTTATGTAGTATGCATCGCCAGTTTTGCGTATTTCGGGTAATATTATATTCAGGTAATTGGTCCTGGCAGTTGCAATCATATCATCAGTTTGTGATTCCGATAAGAAACCTGTTCCCCAGGAGTAAATCCACATACCTTGATAAGCATCTCCATAGGTTGTTCCTGTTCTGACAAATTTTACCGCATCAGCGATGACTGCTTTTTGCGTTAGTGAAGAGGATAAATTGGTTATCTGGACATAACCACCGGATGCAGGAAAGGTGAATGTTCCGAGAGAGAACCATTGAGAACCGTTTGTTGTCTGGTCGACATAAATTTCGGAATCTCCACCTGAGCGATGAATTATGTATTGTGCATCGGTTGGACGGTTTGTGCCTTCAACATACCAGGTGAAGACCTCAAAGTCTCCGGAGGATTCGAATTCAACTGTATAGGTCGCTGTAGCATCTGGTGAACTTGTTACGGTTAATGCATATTCGTAATTAGTTACATAATAACCTGCGGAAGTTCCTGTAGACCAACTGCCAGTAACGGCAAAGTCGTCCGATCTGTTGTCGACAACAATGGTTTCGGAATCGACGAGAATAGTGGATAGAATAAGTATTAAGATGGTGATAAAAAATGTTATTTTATAACGCATTTTAATGTCCTCACTTGAATTAATTTTATTAGAAATACATCACATCTTTTAGTGGATTTCAATGTTTTATCAAAGTTTTTAATGAGTAATATAATTTGACAATTGTCGATGGATATTTTATATTTTTTACCGAATTGATAGCATAATAAGGATTGATAACTGATTATGAGAAGAGAATTTTATGCTTCGTGGTTTTGGATAATTATTAAAATCGTCTTTTTAGTTCTTGCCATATCTACATTTATTGGTTCAGTAAAATATTTAGGGAAAACCAAAGAAGATAAATTTGCTAAATTTGATAAAATTTTCGGTATTGTAATGTGTGCAACTGGTGCAATAGGAATTATTCATATACTTAGGAGTAAAGACGAACCTGTTGTCGTAGTTTCGACCAACTCGATTATATATAGACATGGATTAGGTGCAGACAGAGAAGTGAACTTTGCCAGGATAGATTCAGCGGTTATATTTGATAAATTAAGTTTTATAGCAAAATGCATTAAAATTCATTATAGGAATGATAAGAATAAAGCCAAGTCTTTCTCGATTCCGTTTTATGAGATTAAGAATCCTAAAGAATTAATAAGTGTCCTTAGGCAAGTGATAAAGTGTGAATAGATGCGGATACGAAATGTAATTGAAAGAATCATAACAACATTAAAAATATCTTAATTGAATGTTGATGTAATAATTTTTCGGATTCGCAATATGCTAGATCTTATCAGATGGGAAAACACCGTTAGGCAAATCAAAAGGTGACTGGGCATTTGGATTTTGTGTGTATTTGAACGAGTATTGACCATTATTTTCCTCGAAGTGCAAAACACCACTTACTTCAGGATACATCTTAAAGAAATTATATTTTTCAGAAAATAGACAGATGTTAAATTCCAGTTCATCCAATGCTACCTTATTATCGCTAAACACAGTTACTATATATGGAATCCTTAACTTTTGAACTAAGTTTTTATAGACCTGAGCCTTATGAAGGATGGAATGGTATAGGCGATCTTTGTTATCAATATTACCATCCCTCCAATAGCCTACTAAATATTTAGTACGGCGCTGTTTTTCTATATCAATCTCCGTGGCTTTATCAATATGGAAATTTGTCAACTCTATGATAGCGATGGGTTTTAAATTAATATTGAGAATACTCCAATCAGGAGTGTCGTTATTAACTGCATGCTCATATCGTGCTTTGAAATTCATTAAGCAAAGATAAGCTCCTAGTATCAATTCTCTAAAGGTGTGCATTATCTGATCTGAGTCTTTGGGTTGTTTACGAAACTTCTTCATAAACTTCTGTTCATCTTCATCGCATATATATTCAAAACAGTGATAGATGGATGTGTTGATTTGATTACTACTAGCAATTCTACCATACTTCATAATATTTATTGTTTCTCTTTTTTTGGACTGTCATAATTTTTTATTAATAAAACGCACCTAAAGGTGCTCACTACATTTTTATTTCGTGTGGATTAATTAAATTTAAACTGGCATATTACGGGGAGATGGTCTGAAGCGTCAGATTCTTTGGGATGCCTGAAGACTTTCGCTGATCCTTGAACATAATTCTCTACCATACCAGGACTGACAAATATATGGTCGATGGGTCGATATGGATTTCTGGATGGATGACTCGCTCTGATTTTGTTTGAAACTTTTTCTGGCTCTAAATCGAAAACATCTTTTATCGGCATATCTGTATCTAAACCTTCTAATAATTTGACGGGCTTTGATCTTGGCGTGTCATTGAAATCACCGAGTATAACAAAATCCACTTCTTTGTTCTCATTATAAAGCTGTCTGACAACCTGTCTGATAGCGGTCGATTCGGCAATTCTCCTTTCGGGTGATTGTTCCGACCATCCTGCTTTGAAATGAACAATAAAAAATGTTACTTCCTGATTGTTCTTTATTTTTACTCTGACTTTTAGGATTCCTCTGCTGAATGGAATAGGCTTTCCTTCTAAGTAGCCGTAATTGAAAATCATCGTTTTTCCATCGGGATCTTTGAGTAAGATGTCATCAATAAGTTTTTCATCTGTGATAGGATATTTTGTCAGCAGTCCGACATTAATTCCAGAAGGATCCCAGGACCTAAAGAATGAAATGAAGAATTGCGTTTCTGGCAGATATTTTGAGCAGAAATCTGTTAGTAAATCTTTCCATTCAACCTCTTCAACGGCGATGATGTCGGCATTCATCGCTTGAAAAATTTCACCTAAGGCATCGACAGATTTTTGTGATTTACGCCTACCCTGGTCTAAAGGTGTGTTGGGATCATCAAGTCCATCGGTAAAATCCTGAAGGTTGTATGTGGCAACTGTGACGACAACCGGTGGTTGCGGGACTTCGAGAGATTTATTGGTTGAACCACAGTATAGAAGTAATAATAGGATTGATAATAATGAGATGAACTTTAATTTATTTTTCATTTTTATTCCTCTTTCTTTGTATAAATTATAGAATTGAAATTAGTAACAGGAAAGTTTTTTGAATGCAACTTATTTGTTAGAAAGAAAGTCGTGAATACCTTGTGCGGCGATTCTTGCTTCAGCTACTGCATTGACTATTTCCTTGCCACCATTTACGCAATCACCTCCTGCAAAAATTTTTGGAATGGTGGTTTGATGTGTTTTCTTGTTTACTTTTATGAATCCGTTTTTGAGTTTTAGACCTTTGATTGCTGATAGAAAATCTATTTTGGTCTGCTGTCCTAAGGCTTTGATTACGATGTCCACATTGAATGTTTCTTCTTTTCCTTTGATTGGGATTGGTTTTCTTCGACCTGAACTGTCAGGACTACCGAGTTTTGTTTTTACCAATTTTACTTTTTCGACTTTTTTCTTTCCCAATATTTTTACAGGTGCCCTTTGCCAGAAGAACATACATTCCGATAACATCGCTTGATTAAGTTCTGATGGATATCCCGGCATTTCTTTTTTGCTTCTTCTGTAGAAAAGATACACATATTCAGCACCTAATAGTTTTGCCTGGATTGCTGAATCGAGAGCGGAGTTCCCGCCTCCTATCACGGCAACTTTTTTTCCTTTTAAATTCAATTTATGTGGATTGGTTTTTACGATTTTGATGAAATCGAGAGCTTCATAAACACCTTTGAGATTGTCGCCAGGAATTTTTAAATGAAGACTTTCTCCAAGTCCTATTCCTATGAATATGGCATCGTATTTTTTTATCAGACTATCGAATGAAATATCAATGCCGATGGTTGTGTTGTTCTGGATTTTTAAACCAAGTTTTTTGAGCATCGAAATTTCTTGAAGGGCAAATTTCGTATTAATTTTTGTCGGACTAACAGCAAATGTATTTAGTCCTCCGGGTAGATTTTGCGATTCGAAAATCTTTACATCGTATCCCAGCTGGGTAAGTTCCACAGCACAGGCGAGTCCTGATGGACCTGCACCAATGATGGCAATTTTCTTATCTGTTTTTTCAACAATT
>CAZYWQ010000274.1:0-4760 GCA_964651675.1 uncultured Candidatus Sumerlaeota bacterium
ATATCAAAACCATCGAGTCCTTCTTTATGCGGCATAACAATATCCAAAATCAACAAATCAGCCTGAGTATTTCTTGCGAAGAAAAATACATCCTCTAAATTCCCTACAGTAACCACCTGAAGTCCTTCGTCTTCTAACATCTCTTTCACAATAGCAAGGATTTGTGGATTGTCATCCGCCACAAGAATTTTCTTTACCTTAAGAGTTGTCTTTGAAGACAATTCTTGTTCTTTCTCCACATCCTTTATTATTTGAGAAATTTTTCTGCTATCCATCGGTTGGTTCATTTTCTCAATGATATACCTCGTATATGAATGAGATTAGTTTTCTCATTTATACTTATCGGCACTATTTAAAATATTAATAGAAAAAATATCATTTGTGTTTTTTTAACTCATTTACTACAAAGGTATAAATATTGCTTAAATTTTTCAGTGAGTTAATAAATGCCAGCAGGTATTTACATACATATTCCCTTTTGTCTGTCAAAATGTTATTATTGTGACTTCTATTCAATGGTTAGCTCGATCGATAAAATGAATGATTATACCCAATGTCTCATAAAAGAAATCAAGATTGTCTTGCCTCAATATACTCATAAAAAATTCGATACAATATACATTGGTGGCGGAACTCCTTCCATATTAAAAGTCAGACAACTCGGACAGATTTTGTCAACCTTACATAAATTCATCGATCCTTCCAATGTTATAGAAACCACACTGGAAGCCAATCCTGAAACACTAAATCAGAAAAAGCTATTAGCATTAAAAAAAATCGGAATAAATAGACTAAGTATCGGTGTCCAATCGACACAAAATCGCCTTTTAAGACTACTCAATCGAGTGCATAATCACAAAACGGCAATCAGATCGATAGAAACAGCAAGGTTAGTAGGTTTCGATAATCTAAACATTGACCTTATATTTGGCATACCTACCCAAACACTCAAGGATTGGGAAGACACTCTTGAGATTACTACATCATACAAACCTGAACATATTTCCGTTTATAATTTGACCATTGAGAAAGGCACACCTCTCGAAAAAATGATAAAGTCGAAAAAACTGACACTACCGGATGAGGATTCGCAGATTAAAATGTTTAAGCTTGCATCGAATTATCTTTCGAAGAAAAACTACAAACATTATGAGATTTCCAACTATGCACTGAAAGGATTCGAGTGCAAACACAATCTGAAATATTGGAGGGACGAAGAGTACTTGGGAATAGGCGTTGCCGCACATTCCTATATGGATAATCAACGCTTTTTCATACCATCCAATCTCAGCTTATACAAACGCAAAATTAAAATGAGGTCGGTTCCTTGTAAATATGATACCATCAAAAATCCAAGACGGAAAACCGCTGAAAGTCTAATGATGGGTCTAAGACTTATGGAAGGAGTTAATCTTAAAGATTATCAAAAGAAACATAATATCAACATTCAAAAATTATACAAATCAGAAATCAAAGAACTAACCGATATGAGATTATTAAGCATCAACAAAGATAGAATGAGACTAACGAAACAAGGGATACTGGTTATGAATGAAGTCATAAGCAAATTTTTCTGAACAGAAACTACAGGGCAATTTATAGTTGATTTTTAAGTTCCACTTGTCTTTTATGAGTTTACCAATTTTATCGTTATATTAATCATACAAGAAAGAACCACACAAAAAATGAAAAAAATTGTTATTATCGGTGCTGGCATAACAGGTCTGACTACTGCATACAGTCTGCTTCAGAGAGGAGATTACGAAATCACACTTCTCGAAAAAGACAATGTAGTAGGTGGATTATCGAAAAGTGTTGGTGTAAATGGAATTGTCACTGATTTAGGACCTCATCGAATATTTTCGCATTATCCAGAAGCCGAAGATTTTATGAAGAAAATTATTGGCAACGATTTTATGTACATTCCTCGTAGGAGCAAGATTTTCTACAATAACCGTTTCATTCATTATCCTGTAAGAACAACTGAGATTTTAACAACATTTGGTTTTCTTACTTCATTTATGTCATTTATCAGCTTCCTGAATCAAAAACTAAAAAACATCGTTGCAAAGGGTGATTTAGTCTCTTTTGCAGACTATATAAAAATCCATTTTGGTCCGTACCTTTATAAATTATTGTTCGAACAATACGCTCATAAAGCCTGGAACATTGATCCGAGCAGCATTTCAGTAGATGTTGCACGAACAAGAGTCTCAGCCGGTGGATTAGGAACGATTCTCAAACAAAAAATATTTGGCGAATCACCAAACAATATCACCTCCGTTAAAACACTTGGTTATGTTAAAGGTGGTTTCGGCAATTTCCCAAAAAAGATTGCCGAAGAAATTCAAAAGAGAAATGCAAAAATTATTCTCTCGGCAGAACTTCAGGACATCGACTTTGATTCTAAAAATCCAATCGTTACCTATAAACACAACAATTCGATTGAGAAAATCAAATCCGATATATGTATCTCAACAATACCAATCACAGATTTGACTAAAATAATCGTTAACAAAAAACCGAACACCGATATTTTAAGATTTGCCAATTCTATGAGATACATAAACGGAGCTTTTGTGCTTCTGACAACAAATAAAAATCGTATCAGCGAAGAAAGTTGGCTCTATTTCCCAGAACCAAACTTAATCTTCAATCGTGGTTACGAGCCAAAAAATTTCGATTCATCACTTGCTCCAAAAGAACAATCTGCCATCTGCCTTGAAGTAACATACCTCAACGGTGATGAAATTGACCAAAAGAACGATAACGAAATCATAGAAAGAGTGAAGGCAGATTTTCTCAAAACCAATTTGGTCAAAATGGAAGATATATCTGGTGCCAACTTAACCAGAGTAAAAAATATCTATCCGCTTTATGACCTCGATTACTTTAATAAATTAAATTCCATCTTGAGTTACCTTTCACAGTTTGAAAACCTGTATACAGCAGGTCGACAAGGACTATTTAATCACAACAATACTGACCATTGCATACATATGAGCTTTATGTTAGCAAATTCCATTATAGAAGGAGAGAATCCGAAGCAATGGTATGAAAATATCGAGGAATTCAGGAATTTTAAGATTATAGATTAATATTCAGATTAACTCTTACCTGATTTTTCTTAATAAGATGTTGTTTTTTATGAATTATCGATATAGAAATTAGAAACAGCGACTATTTATTTAATAATAGAAAAGCAATATGAATGCAAAAAAAGTATTACTTATCAATCCTCCAACAGGGCTCTATCTTAGAGAAGACAGATGTCAAACACCCATTGAAGAATTCAAGACCGTTGCAATCAGACCACCAATCGACCTGCTTTATGCAGCAGCAGGATTTGAAATGTCCGGTGCGGAATGTCGTATCGAAGATTATCCGGCGGAAAATAAGTCCTGGTCTGATTTTGAAAGAGACCTGACCAATTTTAATCCCGACATTCTTATTATCAGTATAACAACACCATCACTAATCATTGACCTAAAAGCCTGTGACATTACAAAAAAGATCAATCCTAAAATTCTAACAATCGCAAAAGGCGCTCATTTTAATATCTGCGACAAAGAAATCCTGCAGCAGTTTCCAAACCTTGATGCGGTCATAAGAGGTGAATATGAAATCACCTGCAAGGAACTCGGTTCTCATTCGATTCTTAAAAATATCAATGGAATTACCTATCGGAGTAACGATGAGATTATCCGTAATCCCGACAGACAATTTGTGGAGAATCTCGATGAGTTACCATTTCCTGCAAGGCATTTAATAAAAAACAATCTTTACATTCGACCTGACACAGGTGAGATGCAAACGACCATCATAACCAATCGTGGATGTCCCTTCAACTGCATATTCTGTCTGGCACAGCAAGTTTCCGGCAGAACAGTTCGTATGCGTTCACCAGAAAATATTATTCTGGAAATCGAACAATGCATCGACCAGTTTGGTATCAAAAACTTCTTATTCCGTTCCGATTTATTTACAGCAAATTTAGACTGGGTAAAAAAACTCTGTGAACAGATTATCAAAAAGAAGTTAAAGATAGAATGGGCATGCAATTCAAGAGTAGACACACTTGATCAAGAAACTCTACGGATGATGAAAAAAGCAGGATGTTGGTTAATTGCATTTGGAGTTGAGAGCGGAAATGAAGAAATTCTCAAAAAAATCAAAAAGAAAGCAAATGTTGAAAAGGCACTCAGGATTTTTCCACTTGTTCGAGCTGCTGACATCAAATCGAGCATCTACTTTCTCATTGGTTTCCCTTGGGACACACCTATGACAATGAAAGATAATATACGGTTGGCAAAAAGAATCGATCCTGATTTCATCGAAATTTTCTATGTCTATCCCTTTCCCGGAACTGAACTTTATAATTTTGCTCTACAAAACAACCTCATAAAAGAGGGAGAAATACCAACAGCCTCTTATGCTCATCCTGCAATGCCTGGTTTATATATGAGTATCAAAGAGTTCGATAAATGGAGAAGGAAAATACTAAGGAGTTTTTATTTGCGTCCTGCATATATTTTCAGAACACTCAGTCGTGCCAATTCACCGAAAGCTTTCCTAAACTATATCAAATACGGTTTTATACAATTAATCGATCTGATTAGAAGGTAATAAATTTACTCGAACTAAAAATATAATATGCAGTAGATAAAACAAAACCTGCTTGACAATGCGAAATCTCTATTGTTAGAAAGCGGGATGTTATAAATAACTTATATCCTATCATACTATGACCACTTGTAAAG
>CAZYWQ010000275.1:0-4126 GCA_964651675.1 uncultured Candidatus Sumerlaeota bacterium
CGCATAATGAGGCTGTACATTCACCTTCAGCGACTCCTGAGTTTGGTCCTAATATTGAGCCAGTTACTTTTCCATGTCTTTCAGCATGAGAATGTTCGTTTAAAACTGATGAATCGACAATCGCCATAGAATTCGCATCTGCTCCCCATTGCAATATCGAATTGACTACATAAGATCCACTGAGTATCTTTGCTTTCTCATCGACTAAACTCAACATCGTAACATTTTCAACTACACTTGCACTGTCAATAACTGCTCCTTCACCAACATAAGCATCTACTACTTTTGGTGTATTCTTAATGACTGCTTGTTTTTCGATAATCCCTTTTGGAGACTTAACCTTTTCGCAATATTCCTTTATGAAATCTTCATACGCTTTTAATAATTCTTTATCACCTCTTGAAGAGGCTATTTTTTCGGCAACTTCCACAGTAATTTCGGCATAGGTTAATACTTCTCTACCACCTGTCTCAACAGCTATTGGTAATTCAACGCCATTTCCAAAAATAGCGCCTTCTTTTGCCGATAAAGTTCCAACATTCAGTACAACCGCATTGTCCTTAATCACATAATTTGATATCAGTTTGGCATCCTTGATGAAGGCATTATTCCCGATTTCGGAATCAACAACAGTGCTGGAGAAAATCCCAGCAGGTAATTTAACACCGTTTTCCACTTCTATATCTGTGTTCAAATCACCAATGATTACATTACCAAAAAATGTCGAATTTGCCACTCTTCGTGCATCGAATTTATCAGTTACTTGAATCTTTGTCCAATCAGGTGACCAACATCCGTTCTTCTCCAATAGTTCTACTTCATCTTTTTTCAATGCTCTAATCTTATTTCCAAAAAGAATGCTTTTTCCCTTTTTATCTTTAACGGCAGAGACAGCCTTTATTATTTCTGATGATTTTAAAATCTCTTTTAATTTCTCAATCATTTCACTTTCTCCCTTTAGGCTATGTATTATTCAAATAGATAAGGAAAGAGGCTCTTATTTTGGAAAAATGCTGATTAACAATCTTATAAGAGCCTCAAGACCTAATTTATCTTATATGATAATTTATTTTTTGGGCTGATTGTTATAAACCCATTTGTAATAATCGTATCTTTTGAGTTTAGAAGCGGCTTCTTCATCCAGAATTACTATTGCTTTCGGATGCAACTGGAGTGCAGAAGCGGTTATTTGCGAAGTAATTGGACCTTCTATGAATTCAGCGCAAATATCGGCTTTTTTCTTCCCATTTGCTATCAACAAAATCTCTTTCGTATCTAAGACTGTCCCAACACCCATCGTAATAGCATATCTGGGGACTTCGCTCTCACTCTTAAAAAATCTTGCGTTATCCTTAATCGTTTGTTCATCCAGAGTTTTCATTCTTGTTCTTGATGCTAATGAAGATCCAGGCTCGTTAAAGGCAATATGTCCATCACCACCAATACCCAATAACTGTAAATCAATTCCTCCTGCCTTTTTAATTTCATCTTCATACCACTGACAGAATAATTCTACATCCTCTGCCATTCCATCAGGAACATGAACATTCTCAGGATTAACATTTACATGATTGAATAGATTATCGTGCATAAAGTAGAAATAACTCTGGTCGTGAGTCTTTGGTAAACCAATGTACTCATCAAGATTGAATGTCACGACCTTAGAGAAATCGAGTGCTCCCTCTTTGTGAAACTTAATCAATTCCTTGTAGGTTCCTACAGGAGTTCCTCCTGTAGCTAATCCTAATACGCAATTAGGCTTTCTTAATACAGCGCTTTTGATAATTTCTGCTGCTTTTTTACTCATTGCATTATAGTCTTTCATTATGATGACTTCCATAAATTACCTCCAGATTTTTTGTTTGGTTTATTATAAAGTAATATTTTCATAATAATCATTAAGGGCTAACACAACAGCTCCCATTACACCTTCGTTTTTGCTAAAACTCGAAAGGACAATTTGCGCATCTTTTGCTATTCGCTCCAATGCCCTCTTTTTTATTGTTCGATTAATAGGTTCAAGAATTTGTTCTCCAAATGCAGCCAGATCTCCACCTAATATTATCAGCTCGGAACCAAACAGATTTAATAAATTTGCAATTCCTGTTCCGATATAATGTCCGGATTTCTCGATGAGATTGAATGCAAACCTATCTCCACTCTCTGCCGCATTAAATATTGCCTCAACAGTTATTTTACCATCATTTTGAGAAATAAGAGAAGTTATTTTCGTGTTGACTCCCTGTTTAATCGCCTTCTTTACCTGATCAACCAATGCATAACCAGATGCAACTCGCTCCAGACATCCACTGTTACCACAATAGCAAAGGGGACCATCCTCAACGATTGTGATATGACCAAATTCACCAGCATTTAGATTACTTCCGCGATATAATCTTCCATCAATAATGATTCCCATCCCAATACCCGGACCAAGATTGATGTATAACATATTTTTATGGTCTTTGTACTTTCCAAAGTAATTCTCCGCTAATCCAATCGCTCTTATGTTATTTTCAACAACTGTCTTTATACCAAATTCATCTTCAATCATCTTTTTTATAGGAATGTCAGACCACTCATCACATCTTGGATATTTGACAGAGACGCCCTTGACACTGTCCACTATTCCAGAAATAGCTATTCCGCATCGTTGTATTTTTCCATTATTAAGGTTGGCTTTATCAATCTGGTTTTGGATTGTCTTTCTTAACTTTGATAGGATATCATAAATCCTATAGGGACGATCGATTTCGATGACTTCTTTCTCATCCCAATTTCCCTTCATATCCGATAAAACCGAAGTAATCGCTTTGGTAGAGAGATAAACACTGATAATATGGTTGGAATTTGAATTGATTTCGAGTAGCTGTGCCTTTCTGCCACCGGTCGAATCAGCATAGCCTTTCTCTATTATTTTGCTCGAATCCAGTAACTCGTTGACAAGATTTGAAATGGTGGGTAGGTTTAGACTCATCCTTTTTGCAAGATCAATCCTTGCGATGGGTCCATATCTCCATATTAGATATAGTATTCGCTCTTTTCTCTTATCTTTTATCATATTTTATAAGTATGGTGGGTAATATCTATATAAATTAAATAACTTATTAATGTTTCATAATAAACTTACTTAAATAATCCCATTTGTCAAGCTTTATTTTTTATTATTTATAATATAGTCTCTGATGTTATATAACTTGGCATAAGGCAACACTGTAAGAGAATTAAGTTACAGATAATCAACAGAGAGTATTACCTAAAAATGCAGTAAAAATTGTAATTTATGGCGATGATAAGGCGTACATTAATTGGATTTGGGCGTTACTATGAAGATCTTTCTGTTCAATATTGGATTATATCAATCTACCAAAAAACTGTTTTTAGTATCAGCTATTATCTCCTTAATTTTCCCCTCTAAGAATTCATCCACATCCATAGAATCTTCTTCCGCCATCTTCTCCAATTTATCATATTCTTCATCTAATAATACAATAGACACAGTTTTCATAATACTAACCATCCTGATTTTTCTTCCTTCTTACTTATCTCATAAAAATTTATTAATGTCAACAATTATCATATCTGTTGGAATTGAAATAAATTCATAAGAATTGGATTCCCGAAACGATAAAGTAATTGATTATCTCAACTCGAGTTATTATAAGAAAAACAATTAGCAATATCATATAAGAAGAAATGACTATGTCGGAGAAAGAAACAAAGAGATTAGACAAATCGAAAAAGAGAATCAGGAAAATGTTCTCCGAAGTTGCGCCTCGTTATGACTTTATGAATCGTATACTCAGCTTTAATCTTGATACTTATTTAAGGAACTTTCTTGCGAGGTTAGTTGCTAAAGAAAATCCAATCCATATTCTTGATCTCTGCTCTGGTACAGGTAATCAAGCCATTTCGCTTATGAGCAGAATGAATAATAAAACTCGTATTATTTGTCTGGATTTAACGAGAGAAATGCTTTTAATAGCAAAAAAGAAATTTATGAGAGCTAAAAATAACAACCAATTGTCCATAATCGAAGGAGATGGTTATTATTTACCCTTTAAAGACAAACAATTCGACATTATTACTATTGCATTCGGATTAAGGAATATTGAGAATATCCCCG
>CAZYWQ010000275.1:4136-4759 GCA_964651675.1 uncultured Candidatus Sumerlaeota bacterium
AGATATTTGTGTTGGAGCTGTCGCATCCAGAAAACAAGGTAATCAAAAAACTGAATGATTTTTCCTTAAGAATCATAATGTCAAGAATTGGAAATATAATAACAAAGAGTAAAGAAAAGGCATATTCTTATCTATACAAGTCGATAGATAGTTGGTATAAGGCAAATGAACTGAAAGAATTAATGAGACTTAATGGATTTGGAAATGTCACTGTCATTAAAAAGGTCTTTGGACTAATTGCAATCCATATAGGAGAAAAAAATGGAGACTAAAAAGGAAATTCTTATCACTATAACAGGAGCAAGTGGTATAATCTATGCCAAGTCTCTCATAGAGTACTTGGTTAAGAAAAACATCAATGTGAATCTCATTCTGAGTAATAATTCGATTGATGTTATAAGCCACGAATTATTGACAACCATCGATAGGAAAGAGATCCGACCTGAAAATTTTCTCAACTGTGATATTGAAAAAATCAAACTATATACCGAAGATGATTTCCATTCTCCGTATGCGAGCGGTTCACATAGATTTGACGGGATGGTAATTGTTCCGTGTTCGATGGGAACACTCTCAGCAATTGCGAATGGATTTGCTCATAATTTAATTACACGCGCTGCTGA
>CAZYWQ010000276.1:0-4751 GCA_964651675.1 uncultured Candidatus Sumerlaeota bacterium
TTGTAAGGTTTCGTATCAAGAACACCAATTCTTTATGTGTTATAAACATGGATTTTAGTATCTTTGGCGTGAATATGAAAGATCGCATCCTTAAGGACTTTGACGGCATTAGCCGGATCTATTCCCTGCCAGAACAAATGAGATGGATCGAGATTTGCCCCGATATTTTTGCCACAAATGTTTCTTAGTTTCATTAATGTTTCAGGATTATAAACAGTAAATCCGGGATGCATCTCGATACAGATCTTCACCCCATGATCACGCGCAAAACCTGCTTCTTTGATCCAGAATGGAAATAATCTTTCTTCCCATTGCCATTGTAGAGCTTTGGACAATTCCTCGGGCCAGGGACAAATTATCCAGTTTGGCGTAATATCAACCTTTGATCCACCCGGACAACCTGAAAATGTGATGATACGCTTAACACCCAATTTTTCTGCCAATAGAATCGTTCTTTTCTGAGTAGCTCTAAACATATGTGCCATTTTTTCATTAGGATGAACTGGATTGCAATGGCAACTTAATGCCGAAATTGTTATCTCATTCTTTTTAAGAAAGGATTTGAATTATTTGAGTTTATTCTTACTTTTCAGTAAAACTTCAGCATCACAATGAGAATTATCAGGATGATTTGTTGTACTAATCTCAACCGTATTGATCCCTAATTTTTTAACATTTTCGATTGCCTTATCAAAGGTAAGATGTCTGAATACTGCGAGGAAAATACCGATCTTCATAAGCTCCTCCTTTTCCCAAGAGGCTAAATGTAAAATAATTTTATGAAGAATCATAAGTCAAGGAGTAATTCTGACCAGAAATTTCTTTTGCAGGGACAGGACATTGTCCTGTCCATTATGGTTGTAGGGACAGAACACCGTTCTGTCCGTTATTATTGTAGGGAACGGTCGTGACCGTTCCAAATTAATAAAAATCATTGACTCTAAAGGTGACTTATTATAACGAGTTTGCATATAAAAGCTGATGTAGCTCAGCTGGTAGAGCAGCTCACTCGTAATGAGCAGGTCGTCGGTTCGAATCCGACCATCAGCTTCTAATTCACCGATTAAAAATATAAATTGGGGGCATAGCTCAGTTGGGAGAGCGATACGTTCGCAACGTATAGGTCGGGGGTTCAAGTCCCCTTGCCTCCACCATCTTCTTGGGGATTATTTCTTGATACCGAATTTCTTTATACTTTCCTTTTTCAGTCTATTCAGTTTCGGTGCAAGGGTTGTTCTTTTTAATCTATTCATTCTGTTGATGAAGACAATTCCATTAGTATGGTCAACTTCATGCTGTAAGACTCTTGCTAAAAGTCCATCTATATCTTCTTCATAAGTTTTCCCTTCTAAATCCATCCATCGCGCTCGTATTTTTTTTGGTCTTACGATATCTGCTTCGATGTCAGGGAAACTCAAACACCCCTCTTTATAAGATTCTTTTTCTTCCGAGGAACTTATTATTTCGGGATTAATGAATACCATCGCTTGCGCATTTGTATCTTTCTGGTCGATATCGATTACGAGAAGTCGCTTTGAAACATTTACCTGTGGTGCAGCAAGTCCAATTCCACCCTGCGCATACATCGTATAAATCATATCACCGGCAAGTTGTCGGATTTCATCCGTTATCTCATTTATATCTTCACCCTGTTTCTCCAAGACAGGATGACCGTATGTTATCACTTCTAATATCGCCATTGTTCAAACCTTTTTAAGTACAAAAAAATTCTCTGAATCAACCTTTTCTATAATTTATCACCAATGTCAATATGAAATAGTATTCTGGATTACTACAATTAATTTTTATTAAACAAAAAACAAGGTTACAATAAATTAATTGGGTCAATATCGATAAGGATAGAAGATCGCTTACCCGGTTTGACTTCATTAAACTCTTTGAGACCTGTTCTGATCAGTTCTGAGAGCAATTTCATACTATCGGATTTGACTATTATTCGCCATCGGTACTTGTCCTTTAATTTTGCAAATGGTGAAAGTGCTGGTCCGAGTATTTTTAATGTTCTGAATTTTTGTTTGTAACACAAATTTTTTAATATGTCAGATAATACCTTTGCATTCTCTCTCGATTTCATCTCGTTTTTGTGCGTACATACAATATTTGCGATTCTCATAATCGGTGGAAATTTCAGAAGCTTTCTAATCCTGATTTCATGGTCAAAAAATCCTTTATAATCGTGAGTTTGAGCAAATTTGATCGAGTAATGTTTCGTGTTGTATGTTTGGATAAGGACATTCCCGCCCTTATGACTCCTACCAGCTCGACCTGCAACCTGTGTGAGAAGTGAAAATGTTCTTTCCGCTGATCTGAAATCTGGCAAATATAATGGAGAATCAGCGGATAAGATTCCGACGAGTGTGACATTTTCTAAATCGAATCCTTTCGCTATCATTTGAGTTCCTAAAATGATATCTATCTCATGTCTCGAGATTTTTCTCCAATATTCATCATAAGCATATTTACTGGTCGTACTATCGTGATCCATCCTTAAAAGTTTTGCCTTATCAAAAATCTGCTTGATTTCCTCTTCCACTCTTTGAGTGCCAGCCCCCATATAAACAATGTTCTCACTTCCACAGTAAATGCAATTCTTAATTGAAGAGAATGAATTTCCGCAATAATGACACAAAAGGCGATTTGTCCGCTTGTGATAAGTCATCGTAATTTCACAGTGTTCGCATTTCAATGCCTGATTGCAGGAAAAACACATCACATAATAATTGAATCCCCGTCTATTGAGTAGAATAATCACCTGCTCATTCTTTTCCAACCTCTCTGAGATGCCATCAATCAGAGGTTGAGAGAGCTGCTTGATGTTCTTGACATCGCTTATTTCTTTCACCATATCGATGATTCTAACCGACGGAAGTTTTCTATTGTCGATTCTTTTTGTCAGTTCCAGAAGTTTATATTTTCCTTTTTTAGCATTTGCATAAGACTCAAGCGATGGAGTGGCACTACCAAGTATAACAACCGCACTCAGATTGTGAGCCCGCATTATGGCAGTATCTCTCGCATTGTAGCGTGGATTGTTTTCCTGTTTATAAGTCGTTTCGTGTTCTTCATCGAGAACAATTAATCCGAGCAACTTAAATGGTGTAAAGAGTGCTGACCTTGCACCAATGATTATTTTTATTTCATCTTTTTTAATTCGTTCCCATAACTTAAATTTTTCTTTTATAGTAAGCTTTGAATGATAAACACCCACAATCTCTCCGAATCTGCCTTTGAAGCGATCAACAGTCTGAGGAGTCAGAGATATTTCCGGTACGAGTACGATTGCCTGCTTGTCTTTTTTCAATACTTCATTGATTGCACCAAGATATAATTCGGTTTTGCCACTTCCTGTCACACCATGAATCAGAAAGGTTTTGTACTCTTCGGCATCGATGCTTTTCTTAATCTCATCGAATGCGATTTTTTGTTCTTCTGTATAAGATAAACCGTCGTAGATTTTCTGAACTTGTGATTTTTGATCTGAAATTGGAAGTATTTTCTCTATCAGAATTCCCTTTGTTATGAGAGTTTTGATAGTTGATTGAGAAATATTGTAGACCTTTCTCAGCTTTTCGAGAGGTATCAAATTGCGATTTTCATTTTTGAATACATTAATAACATTTTTCTGCTTATCCGTTAATTTTCGTTTTAAAGAATTGACGATGTTCGTAAAATCATCTGCCAATTGAACAGCTTTAATCGGCGGATTAACCACTTCCGAAAAGCCAATGAAAGATGTTGCAGATAAAGCCTCACCGAAACTACAAATATAATAATTCGCAATCCATTTTGAAAATTCGATTATCTCATCATCGATATAATACTCAGGTGTAACAATACGCTTTATTGGTTTAATTTTTGCTTCATCAATTTCCAATTTATCCGAAAGTCTAACCACACACCCACATTCCGTCCTCTTCCCAAGTTCTACGGAAACAAGTTTACCAACTCCAATTTTACTCAATAAATTCTCTGGTACTTTATATTGATAAGCTTTATCAATCGGAACATTGAAAACAACATCAGCGTAGGTTTTATCCGGATTCAAAACCATTTTGACATGAAGCCTCTTATAATCAGAATCAAAAATCAGAGTACACATCCCAATAGACTAATGTCAACAGGATAAAAAAAACATAATGCATTTTCAAAGAAATTAAGAATCAACTACTTTAATAAATTTATTTCTTATAAGTTAAAATTCCTTGACACATTTTATTATAATAATATTCTTTTTCTAGAAGAATAGATAATTTGTTAGAAACGAGAACATATGTTCGACATCTTTACAGAAGAAATCGAAGTGGCAATTAAGGATGGAATCGCAAATCTATACTGGTATAGAGGCGACCTTAAAAAAGCATGGCTACGTTCTGGCGTAGACCCAGATCTGGCGGATAGCCTTTATCAGAGAAAGAATGTCGATGGCACACGGATCACAAAACGGCAAATGATGGACCTTCTATACGAAGATCTCCGTAATCGAGACTTCAACAGAAGATTAGAAATTTCTAGGAATTTTGTCCGTATCATAATAGAACATGAGAACTTCGTACCACAAAACGAGAAACATCGCATCGAAATAGCTGAACGTTGTGCTCTTAAGTTAAGAGAAATTATTACTAAGCAACAGAAGGATCGTGAGTACCAAGAACAGATTCGTAGAAGAGCTCAACTGGCTAAGAAAGAGGATTACTATTCAGAATTACAGAAAGTCAGGGATCGCTTTATAA
>CAZYWQ010000277.1:0-1899 GCA_964651675.1 uncultured Candidatus Sumerlaeota bacterium
AAACAATACCATTCGTTTTAAATCCCTTGTCTTTTATGCCTGATGATAAAATACAATAGTCCAGATTTATTAATCCCAGAGCTGATAAAAATTGTGCTTTTGTAGGTTGATCTGGTCCTACACGAGTGTAAAGTCTTGGATTATTTAGAATCTTGCTTGTATCAATAAGTAATATTGAATAAAAATTGTCAGTGGCAGTATTAGTGGCTTCTTTATATTTGCTTGTCGTAACAAGACTATTTGTTGGTTCCTTGCTGACATCAATTAAATATTTAATATCATCAGGGTTATCTGTGATCAGGTAGAATCCGTCGTAATTTAGGTAATATGTAAAGTCACTTCTCCCAATTTTATTAACTTCAAGGTTGTCAATTTTTACTTTTTCGACTATTAGATTTGGTTCTTTTTCTTTTAATTTGGGGACAATTTTGTTTTTGATGAAAGAATCCAAATCATCCGGATTCTTTTTCATATCGAGTAAAAGGGCAAATGGTGGATCTTTGATATTATTTGCATCTCCCCATATACAAAAAACCAGATCACCTTTGAATAATGCAATCAATTCATCTATCGTAAATCCCATCTTTTCTGAAAACTCATCGAATAACTTATCGATTTTTTCTTTTTTCCAGTTTTCCAGATTGGGATCGGTCCATATTTCCCACAATGCCGTACTCTTAAAATCCTCTTTAAAAGTCTCCAGATTCTTTAACGCAAGATAAGCGTAGGTATCAGACGGAACAAAAGAATCAAGAGTTGTTAACTGGGCAACTTTTGCACCTTTATGGACTTCTGGAGCTCCTTCCTTTTTTTCACAACTACTGAGTATAATTAATAACAAAAAAATTCCAATTAAACTTATAATTCTCATCAGTTTTTTCATCAAGAATTCTCCTTTCTTCTTCATAAGTGCAACTGCATAAAACTAATTCCAACTTATTTAATAATAATTTCGGATACATTATTAGAATTGATTCTCGAAATCAATAATAATATCAGTACAAAATAAAAATAGGGATTAACAAAAGCTAATCCCTATTTTATCGTTTAGTTATGCTTAAACACTAATTACTTATATAAAAACCACAATGGTTCCTCGACGAAAGTAGTTCTTTCTGTAGTTACTCTGAATGCAGCGGGTTTAAATCCATAGTCACCATTCGGATTTGTGACAGTAACGGTTCTTGGTCCCAGAGAAGCTGTTGGTGAAATTGTAATTTTACCAGCGATTTTGTTCGGCAATTTCACAATTGCCTCGTTAACTGTTATGTCACTTCCAAAGTCAACAGTTGCTCCCGGTACAAAATTAATTCCAATAATGTCTACATTCATGTTCTGTGTGCCAATACCACCCGAACTCGGATTTACATAGAAGACAGCAGGTATACCAAGATTTCTTATCGATGCGTATCTAACTGCATTGAAATTCGATCCAACTTTATTATTTATCCACATCTGATTTTGTACACCGCGAATTGTTGCTCCAGATAATAATTCAGCTAAGTTCGCCACAACCAAATCTAAATCTCCATCATTATCTACATCGAATAATCTTACATCTCTACTTGGTGTATTATTGGTTGATGGGAACTCAAAATTGGCAACATCAACAAAATATCCTTCTCCATCATTTAATAACAACTGATTAGGCTGACCATCTACACCTGGTGAAGAACCATCGTTGGCAACTACGATATCTATATCACTATCTAAATCAACATCTCCAACATCTACGCCAAAACTTGCATTGTCCACCAATGGAATTCTATCAATTGTTTCATCTACAAATTGGATATCTGTTCCTGTTGACTCATTTATAAACATTCTATTTTGACCATTACCATTAACTAATAAAATATCATAATCAGAATCAGGTTTTTCACCCCCATATGCTTGTGA
>CAZYWQ010000277.1:1909-3712 GCA_964651675.1 uncultured Candidatus Sumerlaeota bacterium
GGACAAAGCGTTGATCAGCTCCTTGATTTATTAATAATCGACAATATCCGTAATAATCAGGCGATGGAGAGTCGCTTTCCTGATTAGCAAAAACCACATCAATCAATCCATCACCGTTAAAATCAGCTACAGCAACACCTACTGTATCATCATTATAGGGTCCAATAGTATCATCGTAATAGGTAGTTAAAGGGAACAGATCCGTAGTTCTATCATCGTAAACACCTGTTCCATCATTTATATAAATTGTATTAGGAGCACCATTGTTCTCGATACCGTTAGTTGTAATAATATCAAGGTCACCATCATTTTCAAAATCGAGGAATACAGCCTTCCTCGAGTATTCTTCCGGTGGTACGGATGATTCGTAATCCCTGAAAGGCAAACTGAATGTTGTTACATCATCAAATAGACCATCGCCTATAAGATCAGTATCCGGAACTGTAGTCATTGGGGCAAGAGGATCAAATGTATAATCAAACTCGTCGCTATCTCGATTAAAGAACATCCCATTAAATGTTCCCAAATTCGATACATACATATCTGGATCACCATCATTGTCCACATCACCAAATATAATATCGAAAGTTGGGCTAACACTTTCTGCACCATAATCAGGTAAAGAGAATTCATAAATATCAGGGTAAATGAGTCCCGGAGCAGGTAGTTTCGAAGGACCGACGTCAAAAACTTGAATTCCATCATTTTGTGATGCGCCATTATTGGTTAATAGTTGATTCGACTCACCAGAAATGGTCGCTAATGCTCCATTTGCAAACGCAATATCTAGATCTCCATCGTTATCTACATCCACAACATCAGTACCTGGTGTGATATTGGCAAATGTCATTGCAGCAACAGGTGGCTCATGCTCACCCCAATAATATGGTAAGAAACCAAATGTTGCATCATGATACAGAGGGAAATCAGAAGTGGATTCTGGATCTACACCTCTTTTATTATTAATTAAATTGTTTCTTAATACAGCACTTTGTTCACCAGGATTGGCAACGAAGATATCTATATCTCCATCATTATCAACATCAGCAGTAGCAATATCAAATGTTGAATCTGTGAAAGATGGGAACGCTGACTCAGAAATCTCTAAAAATGTTCCATCACCATTATTTAGTAATAAATTATTTAATCTGGCATCACTGTTCACAATACAGATATCGAAATCATTATCCATATCAAAATCTTCAGCAACGACTCCAAAACCCCATCCGCGATTCTCCTCTGCCAAATTTAAATTACCAGAGTTATCGGTAAATTCGATTTGCCCACCATCGTTAGAATACCCAGTATAATCACTCTGATATTCGTTATCCTCAAAGATCATTTGAAAAAATGGTATAAGCACACCATATGTATTAACAGCCCAGGAAATATCGTCAAACACAACCTCTGGGAAGTCCCCTGCACCATAAGCAGATTGCATCGTTGATCTCCAATTGAGATATAAATAGTGAGCCATATTTGAATTAACGATTACAATATCATTGCAGCCATCTCCATTAAAATCAGCCACCTCCCCACCGTAGCTATTACTTCCTCTTGAATTGGGGAATTGATCTATTTCCGGTAAGGTTCCTACATCACCGGGATTACCATTAGGTATACCAATAAATTCAGGAACTCCATCACTGTCAGGATCATAGAATTTGGCATCTGGTACACCATCATCATTTGATATTACTCATTCGGATTTAGATCATTTTACATTCGATTCAATATCCGATCAGACAGTTAGTAATCCTTTTGGGATAACAATTCGTGCACGAGATGAATATGAAAATACAG
>CAZYWQ010000277.1:3722-4743 GCA_964651675.1 uncultured Candidatus Sumerlaeota bacterium
GTGGAAAATAACGAGGTTCATCGGTGTCAATAATCCAATCATATCCAAATGTAATATCAAAGAAGTATCCATAACCATTATTTCTAAATAAGAAATTCTGACCATGAATAGGTGCTGTATTTGTTAATCTTATATCATTAACTAGAACCAGATCCAATGCCTCATCAAAATTCATATCAGAGAGAAGCACCTGTCTTGTTAAGCTAATATCAGCGTCTGCTCCTGGACCGTTGTCATGGATGTTACCTATATCTGGGAAATCTGGTAATAATGGTGGCATTCTGTCGGCATTTTCAGGATGCAGATATTGAGCACGCCACCAACTTAGTGGGACTTCCTCTCCTGTTTCTGGATCGTATAGCACAGGATCTCTAACATCGCATAATCCTCCAATATTATAATCCCATCCCCAAGTTTGATCAGAAAAGAATCCAAATCCATCATTAATTAAAAGTCTTTCACTAAACCAGAAATATGTTAACACTTCCAGACCAATCTCATTCCCGTCTGGATCTTCTGATATTATATAAGTGTCTTGCGGGTATCCATATAACCAGGTATAATTTGATACAACGATATCAATGTCACCATCATTATCAACGTCGCCCGCAGCAGACCGTGTTGATAAATCAAGATTGAGTAATCCATCCCCACCTTGCCAGTTGAGTAGATCACCTTTCCAGGGTCCGGAATCTAAGATCCCTGGCAGTCGACCAGCTCCTCTATCGGCAATACCATCCCCATCTCTATCAGGAAATCTTGGGTCCATAGAAACTTGAGCTCCCCTGATTGGATTGGTAATCGATTCAACTGTTTCATCAATAAAAAATGCATCTCCGATTTCATCCGCATCAACATTGGGATTAATTGCTGGATCATCAACATCGATGTTTATCAAAATCCTGTTTTGTGCTCCAAAATCGAGAGGAAATCCGGGTAATGCATAATTTGAACAAAATATATCTAAATCACCATCTCCGTCAAAATCTACAAGTTCAACATCCTTACTGACATATTCATC
>CAZYWQ010000278.1:0-1859 GCA_964651675.1 uncultured Candidatus Sumerlaeota bacterium
AGTTATTTGTAAATCGAGAAGGATTAAAAAGTTTGTTGCCATTGAATATATTTATAGATTGAATATTATATTTTTAGATATCAATATGAACAGCGTATTTTTTGCTTTATCCCCCCAAAATATTAATAAAGTGTGAGAAAGTTAAATGAATTAATATAGGAGTCAACAATGATTATTAAAACGGAAAAGAAATCGGGATTCACTTTAATAGAATTGTTAGTTGTAGTAGCTATAATAGCCATTTTAGCTGCAATTGCATTGCCCAATTTTCTTGAAGCACAGACACGGGCTAAGGTTTCCAGAGCCAGAGCAGATATGCGCTCAGTTATAACAGCTATTGAGGCTTATCGTATCGATAATATTGGATACCCTACCTATCATTATTCTGATTTTGGAATGTCCTACCTTGAATTTCATATTGGAGGAAAGGTGCCAGATATTGGTGTTCCTGATCCTGATTGGAATGGTCGTAATCCTATTACTACGCCTGTTGGCTATATAACGACAATGCCCGATGATCCTTTTGCAAGACATCGTTGGGGTGCTCCTGAAGAAGTTGGAGAGTATCTATATGTCAATTGGCCCTATGCTGTACAACAAGTCTCTTCTTCGGGATGGAAAAATATGTTTTATTATGCCTTTCTGCGTTATGGTTCTTATCGTTTACATAGCAAGGGGCCAGATGGAGATGGACCTGATTCAGGTACACCTTATGATCCCACTAATGGCACCACAAGTGATGGTGATATTACTTATGGTCCCAACAATGGTTTTGATCACTTTATCCCATTCCCAAGATAATTAATCGGATAACTTGAAATAACACTTGGTAATATGTAATAAGCTAATTACTTAAACGCTGCCTCTAAAGACAGAAAACTGTTCTATCCACGACTTAGTTCTCTTTAACAAAGATTAACATCATTGATGATGCAATTGTTAAACACAATGAAAGATAAAGTGGAATAACAATACCTATTTTATCCCAGAGAAGACCAGCAATGAACGAAGCTGGAAGAGCGCATAGTCCTATAACCATTTGGAAGGCTCCGAGAGAGCTTGCTCTGAGATGTTCTGGAGCAAGTTCTGAGACAAAAGTTTTTTGTACAGGTTCAATGGCACCTTTGTGCAAGCCATAAAAAATGAATGTTAAAATAATTGCCCAAAAGCTTCTTGAAAAGGTGAATGTTAAGCATACTAATCCCCAGAAAACGAATGAAAACATCAGCACAGGCTTTCTGCCAATTTTGTCTGCTAATTTCCCGAATGGTAAAGATAAGATTCCCGCTGTGGCAGAAAATATTAGGTAAAGGACAGGGACGAATGTAACTTTAAATCCAAATTCTTTTGCGTATATTAATAGAAAAGAATAACTAAATGAGCCTAAAGCAAAAATTGAACTTAACAGAAGGTACAATTTAAAGTTCTTACTTAGATTTTTTAGAGAAAATCCTTTGTAGATTTTAATATTTTCTGTTTTTCTTTCCTTAATAATTGTAAGGATCAACAAAGCGCCGATTATCGATGGGATTGAAGCTAATAAAAAGAGAGTTCTATATCCAAGCAATCCGAAAAATAACAGACAGATTATAACCCCACATACAGCTCCCAAATTGTCCATTGTTCTTAAAAATCCGAAATGTTTTCCCCTATTCTCTTTTGTGGAAATATCAGCGACAATAGCATCACGAGGAGCACCTCTCATTTTTCCTGCTCTATCTAAAATTCTAAATGGAATCAAGTGTTGCCAAACTGATGAGATTGAATAACCAATCCTTGATAACGAGCCAAACAAATAACCTGACCAAATGAAGATTTTCCTTTTTCTTGTTCTATCTGATATGTAGCCTGAAATAGCT
>CAZYWQ010000278.1:1869-4724 GCA_964651675.1 uncultured Candidatus Sumerlaeota bacterium
TCCATCGATAAAGCCGAGGATAGCCATATTGGCACCTAAAATTGTTGTGACAAAAAGTGGCCATATCGGGTAAATTATATCTGAACCCAAATCATTCAAAAAAGAAGCTAATGCGAAGGTCTTGATAGCTTTATTTGTTTCTTTCTCTTCCATATCGATTGGACTATTTAAACTCCCCTTTTTCTTGAGGAAAAAAGGATTAGATTTCGCAAATCTTCACTACTGGGACTTTCATCCCATTCCTGATCGAACTTTTTGTCTTGAGCAATTTGCGCAATAGCCATTAATGCCCGTAGATAAAAATTTCTTTCATCTCGAGATCCTGCCAAAAGGAAAATTGCTTTTACAGGTGGTTTTTCAGGGGAGAAACTTATACCGTTTTTGGCTCTTGCAACCAGAATTGTAAATATTCCTTCTCCTGGTGTTATGATATGAGGAATCGCTAATCCAGGATGAATAACAGTGGAGGTGTCCATTTCTCTTTTTTGCAATGCTTCATATACACTTTCTTCTGACATCTTTATTGATGGAGCAATCTCTTTACTTGCCAATCTGAAAAAATCATCCCGAGTCATTTCATCTTGTATATCGAGAAATTTAGCATCTTTAATCAATGTATCAAAGCGGTCTTGAGTTATCTCATCTCGTACCCATATAATATCTTTCAACTCCTCTTCCAGAGAGCCTTTGACAAGCTCTTTATCAGGAGATATAATTCTGTCAATAATGTACATTAATGCGGATTTTCTCTCGACTTTTTCCCTGACATAGAAAAGATACCATAAAAAACATACGAATATAAATATTCCAATTTCGAATAAGATTGATCGTCCCATTTGTATGATGAGAAAGCCATAGAATCCTATGGCAAATATCTGAATCCAGGGATATAAGGGAGCCTTGAATTTTGGACGGTATCCAGGAATTTTACTTTCTCGCATCATTATCAAAGAGAGATTTACTGTTAAGAACAATAAGAGCATTAGAGTTGATGCTAACTTCACGAGACTTTTTAAATCGAGTAATAAAATCGCAATCATCATAAATCCAGAAGTAAAAAAAATGGATATATAAGGAAGGGATTTACGATTAAGCAATTGGAAAGCTCCGGGAGTAATGCCATCTCGACTCATTGCCAGAGGTACTCTTGAGGCTGATAATATGCCGGCATTGGCAGTCGTAATGAAGGCAATCATCCCTGCGATGGTAATGACGATGATTCCAAGAGTTCCCCAGAAAATTTTTGCACCATCAACAAGAGGTAGCAGAGAATTTTTTAATGTGGATGATGGAACTAATCCTACTGTTATATCGACTACTACTACATATAAAAATCCAACCACAATCAATGCGCTAATCATACCCCAGGGTACATTTCTCCCGGGATTTTTTATTTCTTCTCCTACACTGGCAATTTTTGTTATTCCACCAAAGGATATAAAGACCATTCCTGTTGCGGTGAAAATGGACTGCCAGGCTTTTGGGAAAAATGGTTTATAATAACTGGGAACAACAAAGCGGTATCCTACTATGCAATAAAGAAAGAGACTTATAAGGAGAAATATAACGAGGAATATTTGCATTTGGGAAACGCTTTTAACACTCAAGATATTGAGAATCATAAAAAAAATTGTTAATCCAACAGCTATGAATTGTATATTATGATATGTGATATCAGGATAGAAAATTTTTAAGAAAGCACCCATACCGATAAGAGCAAATGCACTTTTCAGGCTGATAGAGAACCAATTTGCGAAACCTGATAGAACTCCAGCAAATGTTCCTAAACTTCTTTCTGCGAAAAAATATGTTCCTCCTGATTTGGGCATTGCGGTTGTCAGTTCTGCTTTTGTGAAAACAGTTGGAATCATTAGTAAACCTGCTATGAGGTAAGAAATGACAACGGCAGGACCAGCTAAATCATATACAATTCCTGGTAGAATGAAAAGACCTGAACTAATCATCGCACCTGATGCTATCGAGAAAACACTCAGGAAACCCATTTGTTTTTTGAGGGTTGTCTTTTCCATTATTTTTTATCTCAACAATATTCTACATAATTTTAAATGCTTGGCTTAGTTGAAAACAAGATAGAGTATTTATACTAATTTAGTCAAGAATAAGATGTTACTGTCTTGAGCGATTTGATGGATTTGAAAGCAGTACATAGATTTATTTAATGATGTTATTCTTTATGGCTTCGACATACCAATTTGTTATTATCTGCGGTCTCGTGATGGCTGTACCGATAACAACTGCATAGGCACCTGCTTTGATGGCTTTTACTGCTTCTTGTGGTGACTTAATTTTCCCCTCTGCAATGATAGGAATTTTTAATTTGTTGGATAATTTTTTCACTAAGGTTATATCAGGTTTATTTGTTTGGGGGCTATATGATGTGTAACCTGAAAGGGTCGTTGCTACAATGTCAGCACCCATTTCTTCGGCTTTTATTCCTTCTTTGTAGGTGGATATATCCACCATAACATATTTCCCTAATTGTTTATGAATATAATCGATGAGTTCTTGAGCTGTTAGTCCCTTTGGTCTTGGTCTTTCAGTAGCATCAATCGCAATAATATCCGCACCAGCATAAGCAACTTCCTTTGCCAATTCTCTTGTTGGAGTTATATAAACTTCATATCCTGAATATTTCATTTTGTAAATTCCGATTACAGGTATTTTAACTGATTTTTTTATCGCTTGAATATCCTTCGGAGAGTTTGACCTGATTCCAACGGCACCACCGAGTTCCGCTGATTTTGCCATCAATGCCATATATTTTGAACCATAGAAAGGATCACCTTTTCGTGCCTGACAACTTACAATTAATCCTCTTTTTAAAAGGGTTGTTA
>CAZYWQ010000279.1:0-4717 GCA_964651675.1 uncultured Candidatus Sumerlaeota bacterium
GAAATACCAGGACTATACTGGTCGTGGACTATTAAGCTATATGGCAAATTATAGTAAAAAGAAATTACCTAAAGGGGTCTTTAATACACTGAAACATCTCTTTCCTAAACAGACAAGAGAAAGCTTGAAGAGTTGAATGGACTGTTGTGTTCTACTTTGATTAGAGATAAATTCCGTGATCCAATTTGGTTTTTTGGTATAATTTATGCTCATTAAGAATATTTAAGTATAATTAGGGTATAGTTGTACAAAATTGTGAGGATTTATTTATGAAAAGGATGAAGGTTGTTCTTTTTGGTTCACTTTTTATTGTTTTTCTAACTGGGATTTTATTTCCTCAACGACAAAAAGAACCTGTTTTGGATGAGAAATTCTTCAAAGTGGAAGAATGGTTGAATTCGAAAAAAGAACTTGAAAATTGTCGTGAGGAAATAAGTGGACTTGATAAAGAAATCAATAACCTCGTTGATGAATTGAATAAGAAAAAACGTGAGTTTTCGGAATTAACTTCTGAGTTGGATAAAATCATTAAGCGCAGAGAGATTTCTGAATTGTCGACTGAATTGCATAGGATGATAAAGCATTCCGATGATTTGGTTAGAAGACAGGCAATGTTGCTGAATGAATTATTAAAGTCTATTCCTGAGATTTTAAATGAACTTGAACAAGAAAAGCAAATAGCAGAAAAAACATTAGATGAAACACAAAAAGAAAAACTCAATCAAATAGAAGAGTATTTGGAAACTCTGAAGAAGTTTGAAACGGAGCATAAAGATGAAGCCTTGAAATATGGTGAGGAGCTTGAGCTCCCATATCTTCCGGATTCACCAGAATTTGTAGACGAGGATTTACCTGATGACTCAATACTTAAAGAGTATTACTCAGAGGAATTATTCCAAGAAAAAATTGAAGATCTAACACCTCAGCAAAAGTTATTTTTCTGGAGGTTAGTGATAAGATTAAAAAAGCTTGAGCGTGAGAATCGATTTTTGCTTAATAGAGCACAGAAAAATGCTGAAGAATTAAAAGAAATAAAAGATCTGATTAAGTTGGGGAAAGACTTCGAATCGATGCAACCTCGAAAGAGACCGGGAATGCGCGGAAGAATGATGCCGGGGATGAGAGGTGAAAGAAGAGGACCTCCCTTTTTAAACGAGAGATCTGAATAAATAGTAGGTCTTGAAAAATTCCATCCCTCGTATTATAAAATATCGAACTCACCCATTTTTCTATATTTAGCAAATCGATTTTTCAAGAGTGTTCCTGTACCAGTATCAAGCAGTTTTTTCAAGTTTCTTCCTATAGCTTCTTTTACATATTCAAAGGTTTTTTGAGGGTCTTTATGAGCACCTCCCAAAGGTTCTTTGACTATTTCATCAATAACCTTCAGTTCCATTAAATCAGGAGCAGAAAGCTTAAGTGCTTCAGCCGCCTTCGGAGCTAATGCCCTATCTCTATAGAGAATGGATGCGCATCCTTCTGGTGAAATAACACAGTACCAGGCATTTTCAAGCATAAGAATAAGGTCACCGAGACCTATTCCGAGAGCACCTCCACTTGCTCCTTCACCAATGATTACAATTAAAATGGGAACTTTCAAAGTCGACATTTCTTTTATGTTTTTTGCTATTGCTTCAGCCTGTCCCCTTTCCTCAGCGCCTATTCCCGGATAAGCACCAGGAGTGTCGATGAGAATAATTATGGGAAGATTGAACTTATCAGCCATTTTCATAATACGCAGTGCTTTGCGATAGCCTTCGGGATGAGACATACCGAAATTTCGTGTTAAATTTTCTTTGGTGTCTTTACCTTTTTGTTGACCTATAACAACAACCGGTTGTCCATTAAAGTGTCCGATACCGGTAATCACTGCGGGATCATCACCAAAAAATCTATCGCCATGAAGCTCTACAAAATCATCGATCAAGGCTTTGATATAATCGGATGAATGCGGCCTTTGAATGTGTCGGGCAACCTGAACTCTCTGCCAGGGTGTGAGTTTAGAATATATTTCTTTTTTCAGTTTTGTAAGCTTGTTTGTGAGTTTTTCAATCTCAGCCTGTGTTTTTTCAGGAGAAGTAAGCGGAGATTCTTTAAGTTCTTCGATTTTATTTTCGAGTTCAACAATAGGTTTTTCAAAGTCAAATGTTGCAATCGTCATTTTTCTTCTCTTTCAATTTGAAGTGATGATATTTCTGTATAGTCGTAAGGATAATATTATCTATTTGAACATAGAATCCTTTTTATAAGTTTTTTCAGTTTGTATTCAAGAAAAATTTTTTGCTGTACAACTTGTTACTCTTAGCTTGTAGTACCTGCTTTAGGTAATCATTAAAAACTAAGAAAGTGTAATATCCTCCGGTTCTAATAGCTTTTCCAATTGTTTAAATGTTTTTGTATTCAAAGACATTCCATATTTGTTATTAAGTTCATAGGATAATTTATTCATTTCGCCTGTTACAAATGTAAATATTACCTTCTTTTTGCCTGAATTCATTTTAATAATGTTCATCAACTTTTCCAATTTTTTATCATCAAAAAGTTCAGTTCGTATAGTAATATAAACTGTCTTTGTCAAGTCTTGAAATGCATCATTTATATTAGAAATGCGGTCAACCAGAAGTTTTTTCCCTTTACCATTACCTGCATCGATTTTACCTGAGAAACATAAAATATCATCTTCATTAACCTCGTTGTTATACTTTTTCAAGGTGTTGGAAAAAATAACCAATTCTGTCGAACCCTCAAAATCTTCGAGGGTTACAAATAGCATTTTACCGCCCTTTTTGTCATAGTGTTCCTTTTTCCGAGTCACCATACCACAGAGTATAACTTTCTCGCCGACTGGTCTATCATCAAGAGATTTTGAAGTAGCATTGGCGATGTATTTGATTTCAAAGAGGAATTTTTCAAGTGGATGTCGAGAAACATAAAAACCGAGTGCTTCCTTTTCGTGTTGCAACATTTCTTTCTCTTCCCACTCAGGAATATTTGGTAGTTCGACATTATCTATTGAAAAAGGAGACTTCGAATCCAATGTATCAAAAAGTAAAGTTTGACCTGTTTCCCGTTCTTTTTTATTTCTATTAATAATTTCAAGGAGATTGGGATAATAATTCATAAGCTGCGCGCGTTTAGCATTGAGAGAATCAAAAGCACCACTTTTGATAAGGCTTTCGATAACTCGGGAATTAATGGTACTTTCATTGTTTTTCTCCAGAAAGTCCTGGAATGAAGTATATCGACCCTTTTCTTTTCTTGCTTTGATAATCGATTTAATAGCAGTTTCGCCGACATTTTTTATGGCACATAGTCCGAACTTGATTGCATTTCCCACAACAGTAAAATCTTCATAAGACTCGTTGACATCCGGAGGAAGAATCTGAATGCCCATTTCTTTACATTCACCGATGTACTTGACCACATTATCCAGATTATTTTTTTCATTTGTAAGAACAGCCGCCATAAATTCTACAGGATGATGCGCTTTCAAATAGGCAGTTTGATAAGATATCATCGCATAAGCTGCACTATGAGACTTATTGAATCCATATCCAGCAAAGTGACTCATTAAATCGAATACTTTTTCGGCGATGACTTTATCGATTTTATTATTGACGGCTTTATCAATAAATTCATTCCGCATACGACGCATTTCTTCTGGCTTCTTTTTGCCCATTGCTCTTCTAAGAATATCAGCCTGTCCTAACGAAAATCCTGCCATTGCCCTTGCAATTTGTGCTACCTGTTCCTGGTAAAGGATAACTCCATAAGTTTCTTTCAATATAGGTTCGAGAAGAGGATGATCGTATTGAATTTTTTTGCCACCATGTTTTCTCATTATGAAATCGTCTACCATTCCACTTCCTAATGGTCCTGGTCGGTATAATGCAAGGAGGGCAGTTATGTCTTCGAAAGATGATGGGATAAGTCTTTTTACAAGGTCTCGCATCCCAGAACTTTCAAGTTGGAAAATAGCAAACGTTTTTCCTTCTTGTAGCAACTTGTATGTTTTTTTATCATCGAGTTTGATGGTTGTAATATCGAGATCAATATTTTTTGTGTTTTTAAGTATTTTAAGAGTATTATTAATTATAGTAAGAGTTTTTAATCCGAGAAAATCCATTTTTAATAATCCGATTTCCTCGACATTTTTCATATTATATTGTGTGGCAATATCATAATCTTTTGTTGTTTTATAAATTGGAATAATTTCGGTAAGGTCTTGCGAAGAAATCACCACACCAGCGGCGTGAGTTGAGGAATGCCGCACCATACCCTCCAATGCCATTGCGGAGTCTATTAGTTCTCTAACATGGTCGCTTGATTCATAAGTACTTTTAAGTTCAAGATTCATTTCAAGAGATCTTTTGATAGATATATTGAGAGTATCGGGGATCATTCTTGCAATTTTATCCACATCTCCATAGGGCATACCAAGTGTTCTGCCAACATCTCGTATAGCATTCTTTGCCTTCATCGTACCGAATGTAACGATTTGAGCAACATTGTTTTCACCATATTTGTTTTTAACATATTGGATGATCTTGTCTCTTTGTTCGTAACAAAAGTCGATGTCGATATCTGGTGGTGAAACCCTTTCCGGATTAAGGAAACGCTCAAAGAGAAGACCATGTTTGATAGGATCGAGATTTGTTATACCAAGACTATAAGAAACAATGCTTCCTGCTGCAGAACCTCTACCAGGACCTACAGG
>CAZYWQ010000280.1:0-4699 GCA_964651675.1 uncultured Candidatus Sumerlaeota bacterium
TTTATGGTGGATGACTCATCAGGGACAGAAATATGCCAGTCCTCTTGATTATGCCCCATTGTCAGAACAGGCTGTTCAGAAAGCGGAGAATATCGTTAAATCGGTTACTTTTGATGGTAAGGCAGTATGGGAAGAGTAAAGAATTTTAAATCAGAAATTGTATTTAACAAAGTACTTTTTTTATCAGGGTTACTAATCATACTTCTTCTTGTAGGGATATTAGTAACCCTTTTAGTTTCTTCAGTGCCATCAATAAAAACTTTCGGATTAAATTTTATTACAGGTCGAAATTGGGATCCGGTGTTCAGTGAATTTGGAGCACTCCCATTTTTAGTTGGAACACTATTAACTTCGTTTCTTGCCTTGATAATCTCTATTCCCTTTTCATTAGCCATATCACTTTTTCTTGGAGAATATTTCAAGAAGGGAGCATCATCTTCTTTTCTGAAAAGTATGATAGAACTGTTAGCAGGTATCCCATCTGTGATTTATGGTTTTTGGGGATTATTTATTTTAGTTCCCGTGATTCAGACTCTTCAATCAAAGTTAAATATAACTCCTTATGGTGTTGGAATTTTCTCGTCCTCAATAATTCTTGCGATAATGATTACACCTTATTCTGCTGCAATTGGTAGAGAGGTTATCAACTTAGTACCACAGGATTTAAAAGAGGCTGCTTATTCTTTAGGAGCTACAAGGTTCGAAGTCATAAAAAAAATCATCGTTCCTTATGCGAAATCAGGTATTTTTGCAGGAATATTACTTTCTCTCGGAAGGGCTTTGGGAGAGACTATGGCGGTGACTATGGTTGTTGGAAATTCCAACTTTTTGCCTAAGAGCATCTTTAGTCCTGCTAATACAATGGCAAGTGTTATTGCCAATGAATTTACTGAGGCAACTGAAAAATTATATCTTTCATCCTTGATAGAAATCGGATTGTTATTATTTATTGTAACAACGATTGTTAATGTATTGGGAAGATACATTATCAAAAAAACAACTGTTGAGATTTAATAGAGTATGGAATCGACTACAAAATATAGAACAATAAAGGATAAATTGTTCACGACAGTTATTATATTTTTCTCTTTCTTATCAGTTTTACCTTTATTATTCATTCTCTTTTATATATTTAAAAATGGATTAGCGTACATAAATTGGAATTTTTTTGTCAGTCTACCCAAACCTGTTGGAGAAACCGGTGGCGGTATATCGAATGCTATTGTCGGAACATTCATACTAATTATCTTAGCTTGCATCATAGCCATTCCAATAGGAATTGCAGGTGGAATCTATCTTTCCGAGAATAAACGAGGAAAACTTTCTTACTGGATCAGGCTCTGTGTTGAAATCCTACAAGGTATACCTTCGATTGTAATAGGAATCATTGCGTATGTATGGATAGTACTCACGATGGGAGGATTTTCAGCAGTATCGGGTTCGGTAGCTTTATCAATAATGATGCTTCCTATGATTGTAAGAACAACCGAAGAGACTTTAAAACTAATTCCTGAGACTTTGAAAGAGGCATCGTTAGCTCTGGGAGTACCGTATTATAAAACGATACTAAAGGTGATTTTACCCGCAGGATTAAGTGGTATCTTAACAGGAGTTTTGGTCAGTGTAGCAAGGATTGCTGGAGAGACTGCTCCATTGTTATTTACAGCATTTGGAAGCCCCTTTATGAATCTCAATGTCTTGAAACCGGTCAATTCACTACCACTTTTAATATTTAATTATGCAACAAGTCCTTATCCAGATTGGCAGCAAATTGCCTGGGCAGCATCTGTTTTTCTGGTGTCATTTGTTTTAATTCTAAATATAGTATCAAAATTAATTGCGAGAAAATGGAAAGTACAATTTTAAAAATCGAAAACCTGAATGCTTATTTTGGTGAGAATCAGATATTGAAGAGAATAAATCTTTCTATTCTCCAAAATAAAATTACTGCGATTATGGGTCCTTCAGGATGTGGGAAAACCACTTTGATTAGGTGCATTAATAGGATGCATGAGTTGGGCTTGTCTGCAACAATGAAAGGAAGGATTCTTCTTCGAGACGAAGATATTATCTCGCTTAATCCGATTATAGTAAGGAGAAAAATCGGGATGGTCTTTCAAAAGCCAAATCCATTCCCAACTATGAGTATTTATGATAATGTAATTGCAGGTTATAAATTGAATGGTATTAAAATCAGTAAGGCAAAAAAGGATAGGATTGTTGAAGAATCTCTTAAAAGAGCTGCCTTATGGGATGAAGTAAGGGATGATATACATAAGAAAGGCACATTTCTCTCAGGTGGACAACAGCAAAGACTCTGCATAGCAAGGGCTCTGGCAATGGAACCTGAAATATTGTTGCTTGATGAACCCACATCCGCACTGGATCCGAAAGCAACTTCTCGTATCGAAGAACTTGTTGTTGAGTTGAAAGAAACTGTTACTATTATGATCGTGACTCACAATATCGCACAGGCAGCAAGAGTTTCTGATTATACAGCTTTTTTATATTTGGGAGAACTAATAGAATTTGGTCCATCAGAAAAACTATTTACTGTGCCTGAGGATAAACGAACTGAAGAATATCTCACTGGTAAGTTCGGTTAAGCTAATAAATCCCCATAATTAGAATGTAATACTATATACAAGATTATTCTTGCGTATACTAAATTTTAATTAGATATTCATTCGGATATGTTTAAAGAGGAACAAGATGATTGAGGAAAAGATAACTAATTTAAAACGGGAATTGATTAAGTATGCAGCTCTTATTGAGAGTATGATTGATAAAAGCATCAAAGGATTGCTTGAGAAACGCGAGGATTTGTTGTATGAAGTAATCAAAGAGGATGAGACACAAGCAAATGACTTTGAAATCGATCTTGATGAGTTATGCACTTCTCTAATAGCTCAGTTCGAACCCAAAGCTAAAGACTTAAGAACGGTCTTGATGATTCTAAAAATGAATAATGATTTAGAAAGGATGGGTGATTCGGCTGTTAATATATCTGACAGTGCTTTATACTTGATCGAAAGACCTCAGGTGAAATCTTTAACAGACATTCAACAAATGGCTGAAATTGTTAAAAAAATGTTGAAGGATAGTATTGATTCATTTGTGAAAGAAGACTCAAAATTATCAAAAGCCGTTTGTGAGCGAGATAATCTTGCTGATGAACTCAGGGATAAAATCTTGAGGGAACTCATCACTTTTATGATTTCTGACTCAACAACAATCGAAAGGGCTCTTCATCTATCAAGAATTTCTCATAATTTGGAACGCATCGCAGATTTATCTACGAATATCTGTGAAGATGTTATCTTTGTGGTGGATGGTAAGGTGATAAAACATCATAAGACCGAAGAAGAGGATGATGCTTAGTTTTTCTTCTGGATTCATCTTTTCTTATACAAAGTTCAGAGAAGGGAAATGTTATGAGAAATAATATTCTTTCACATTCGGTTAATATTATTCTGGTTGGTTTGTTGCTTACATTGCAATTTATATCGCTGCAATTGTATGCAGAGAATGAATATAAGGATTTTATAGTATGCATAGATCCTGGGCATCAGATAAAACAGAATATTGATCAGGAACCAATTGGTCCAGGCGCTACTAAAACAAAACCAAAGGTATCAAGTGGAACAAAAGGAAAAATTGCAGGAAAGGAACATAGTGTTGTATTGGATATTGGCTTAAGACTGCACGATATTCTTGTTCAGAAGGGTGTAATAGTCGTGATGACCCGTGTTACTCCTAATGTAGATATTAGTAATAGTCAGCGAGCTGACCTTGCGAATCGATGTAAGGCTAATCTTTTTATCCGTTTACATTGTGATGCTGGAAGCGAGCATAATTGCTTCACGCTTTATCCTGCTAATATAGAAAAATGGACAGATGATATATATGAAGAGAGTCTTAAGGCAGCGACGATTGTACAGAAAAGATATGCATCTTATGTGAATATTCCTGATAAGGGACTGATTCCTCGTTCTGACATTTCAGGTTTCAATTGGTCTGATGTTCCCGTAATACTTCCTGAGATGCTTCATATGGGAAATCCGGAAGATGATTTGAAGGTATCGACACCGGAGTTCCGGCAAAAAATGGCTGAAGGTTTAGCTATGGGGATTTTGGAGTATTTGGATACTCTAAAGGCATCTGATCTTCCCGCTGGTTCAACTTCAAATAACTAAAGTTTGAATAAAGTCTATTTAATATATTTTTCAGCTTTAATTACATTTGAAGAATTTTACCTCTGAGTTAGTACTGTCCTGTCGAGAACAAAATGCTCAAAAAAATTAAAATAACATTACAGATGATAGAATTTAAGCATTCTATTTTTGCCCTGCCTTATGCCTTTGTTGGAATGTTTATGGCAGCAAAAGGATTTCCTTCTGTTAGTAAATTAATTCTGATTCTTATTGCTATGATAACAGCACGCAGTGCCGCTATGGCGTTCAATAGAATTGCTGATTATGATGTAGATAAATTGAATCCTCGCACAAAAGACTGGCATTTACCTTCAGGCTTGATTTCTATGGAGTATGTAGGAATTTTTATTACTGTAGCAATTCTTGTCTTTGAAATATCTACTTATCTGCTTAACTATCTTGCTTTTGTTCTTTCACCATTAGCACTGATAATAATTCTCGGATATTCACTAACAAAAAGATTCACCTATCTATCACATATATGG
>CAZYWQ010000281.1:0-4690 GCA_964651675.1 uncultured Candidatus Sumerlaeota bacterium
ACATAGAAGTATCATTCGTCTTTGTAAGGATAAATAATGCATATAAGAAGATTTTTTATTGATGCCGAAATTAATCTCCATAACACAATTGTGGTGAAGGGTGATGAGCGTAATCATATTGTAAAAGTATTAAGATTGAAACAAGGCGATGAGATTAATATTTTTAATGGTCAAGGTAAGGAATATAAAGCAACCATTAAATCTATTCATCCTAAGGAGGTTTACTGCGAAATAGATAAGGAACTGGAAGTGAATACTGAAGCTAAGTTGAAGGTTTTTTTAGCATTCAGTGTTCCAAAAGGAGAAAAGATTGATTTAATAATTCAAAAATGCACAGAGTTAGGGATTTATATGTTAGTTCCTTTTAGGAGTGAGTATACGGTCGTTGATTATAAGGGAACAGACATAAAGAAAAAACTTCGTCGATGGGAAAACATTGCGATAAATGCCTGTAAGCAATCATTCAGAATTATTGTCCCAGCTATTGAATATAAAAATGATTTTCAATCTTGTATTGATTTTCTGAAAGATAAAGATTTAAGGATAATCTTGAATGAATCAGAGAAAAAGATGAGTCTTAAAAATGTTTTAATGAATAGCAAACAGCCAAAAAATGTAGCAGTCGTAATCGGTCCTGAAGGAGGATTCACAGAAAAGGAAGTGGAGTACTCAATAAAATGCGGATTTGAATCAGTCAGTCTTGGAAAGCGTATCTTAAGGGCTGAAACAGCAGCTATATCTGCGTTGTCTATTATAATGAATCACTTTGATGAATTGTAGTTTTACAAAGAATAGACTTCTTCCCCATTAACGAAGGTCTTTAAGACTTCTATTTTGCTAATCTCTTTTTGGTCTATACTAAACACATCTTCATTTATGACAACAAAATCAGCCAATTTGCCAGTCCCCAATGTTCCTTTGACATCTGCCTTACCAGATACAATCGCAGGATTAATTGTGTATGATTCGATGGCTTCATCAAGTGTGATTTTTTCTTCGGGATAAAAACCATCAGCAGGATAACCATTTTCATCCTGTCTCAATAGTGCTGATTGAATCCCTACGAAGGGATTTATATCTTCGACAGGTCCATCTGAACCGAATATGAGTATGCAACCTGCATCTTTTATGCTTTTGAAGGCATAGGCATATCGACCTCTTTTTCCCCAGTAATTTTCCTCTAATGTCATACATTAAGTGAATTGGCTGAACAGAAGCAACTATATCTGCATTTTTGAGTTTTGGTAAATCATCCGGATGAAGGCACTGAAAGTGTTCTATACGATTTGGAAGAAAAATATTTGATGTCAATCCTTCATCTTTGACTTTTCTTAAAGCATTGATTGTTTCTCTAACTGCTCTATCACCGATTGCATGGATTGCTACAGAAATTCCATTTTTATTTGCCTTTGATGCAATCTCATAAAGCTCATCTTCTGGAGTAACACAAATCCCATAATCTGATTTATTATCTTCATACCCTTCTAACATATAAGCTGTTCTGCCTCCCAATGAACCATCTGAAAAGAGTTTTAGCCCTCCAATGCTTATCCATTCATTTCCAAGACCAGATTTGATTTTCGAATCGATGAGACTATTCAATTGCGATTGAGGAGGTAGAAAATGAATCCTTATTTTTAATTTATTGTCTTTGTGAATTTCCTGTAAAAGAGAGAATGTTCTTATATCATCAGGAATATGAATTGTTGTAATACCATTTTTAAGAAGCTCATCAATCGCCTTAAGAAGAGATAATTTTTGATCTTCGTCAGACAGCCGTTGAACTTTTTCCCATACTAAATAAATGGCATTTTCTTTGAGGATGCCCGTTGGTTCATTTGTTATTTTATCAAATTCAATTTCACCACCATCGGGAGATTTTGTATCCTTAGTAATATTTGCGGCTTTGAGTGCAAGAGAATTAACCCAAATAATATGTCCACACTTGCTACCAATTAAGACAGGATTGTCTGGGAAAGCCGCATCAATACTGTTTTTCGATGGAGTAGAAGGAACTGTCCAATCGTTCTGACTCCATCGTCGACCGATTATCCATTCACCTTTTTTAACATTTTTTGTTTTATTCTTCAGTGTTTTAATAACATCTTCCTCAGATGTGCATCTAAATAATTCAATCTCTCTTATTGTATCAGCATAAGACGCCAAGTGGATGTGTGAATCAACAAGTCCTGGTAAGACAATTAGATCACTAAGGTCTATTGATTCAATTTCGCCAAATATATTTTTCAACCGTTTAAGGTTATCAATAATTTCATTGTGTTTACCAACCGAAAGAATCTTTCCATCCCATACGGCAATTGCATCAACGATGCTTTTGTTCTTATCCATAGTGTAAAACTTAGCATTATGAAATATTTTTAGATTTCCCATTTATGAATTACCTCAATTTACTCACTTTGCATTTATTTAGAAAAACTCTAACTAATCCTCTGACAGAATTTCCGCAATATATTTTATCAGCTTTTTTAATATCATCAATGGTTATAATAGATTCTTCACACTTTTTCTTCCTTAATAGATTTTCACGCAGTACTCCAGGTAACAAACCGCAACTTATTGCGGGTGTAATGAGTATACCATTTTTTTCGATGAATATATTTGTCCTTGCGCCTTCCGTAATTTCACCCTTTGCATTAAAAAATATTACATCGTAGCTCTCCCCTTTTTTAATCTTCTTCATCGCCCCATCATACCAATGACGATAGGTCGTTTTGTGATAGAGAAATATATTAGATTCATCAATAGGTTTGTCATTAAGAAAAATGTTGGTTATTTTCATACAGGGAAAACTTTCCAATGGTAAATAATCCCATCGGAACGAACCATTTTTTTTCAGAAAAATTCTAATCTTATATTTATGGTTTGGATGCAATTTCTTGCGAATTGCACTTATAGTCTTTTCTAATTTGGTCATCAAAAATGGAATGTTAAAATATTTTGCAGAATGTTTCATTCTCCTTATATGGTCTCTGAGATAGACTAAACGACGATTCCATAGTATTGACTCTAAGATTTCAAAATCAGGAAGTTCAGAAGCTGTCAAAAATTTACATTTAGTCTTGCATTCATCCCACTCCAATTCAGGCTTAGAATCCCATACAATACCACTACCCACACGATATATCCATTTCCCTTTTCTCTTTTGCAAAGTTCTGATTGGCACACTGAAAACAGCTTTTTTCTTAGGAGAAATATAACCAATCGCACCGCAATAAACTCCTCTTTTTCCACTCTCAAGAGTGTGGATGATTTGCATAGTGCGAATCTTGGGCGCTCCTGTTACAGAACCACTCGGAAAGATATTTTTAAATATTTCTTTGATGCTAATTTCAGGTTTTAATTTCCCTTGAACTGTCGAAGTCATTTGATGAAGCGTTTTATGAGTTTCAACTTCATAAAGAAAAGGTGTTTTAACACTTCCGATTTCACAAATTCTTCCAAGGTCATTTCGAAGCAAATCAACAATCATCAAGTTTTCACTTTTATTCTTAGGATCTTCTTGCAAAAATTTCTTCAGTTTAACATCTTCTTTCAACCATCGACCTCTCGGAGTAGTTCCCTTCATAGGTTTTACAGAAATTTTTGAACCGGATTTTCTAAAAAACAATTCGGGTGTGAAAGACAAAACGACTTCCTCATTAGTATTAATGTGGGCACAATACGGTGTCATTTGTTTTTCTCTGAGGAACAGATACAAATTTTCATCTGATAAATCAGAATCAACCATAGCATCAAATGTAAAATTCACCTGATATGTATCGCCTTTTGCAATCCATTCTCTAATCTTAGTGATGTTTTTCGAATAGGTTTTATAATCAATTCCAAATGAAAGGTTAATTTTCTTTGAGTCGTGAGTATTTGTTTTCTGAGTTACTCTCGACTGTTTAATTACATTTAGTGGAGTTTTAGGAGTCCATTTCCCTGTAATATGGTTAAAACGGTAAGGTTCATTAAAGACACCAAACCAGATGAGATTTGAATTAGATTCTGCAGGTAATCGGATTGTATTCGACAATTTCTCTTCTAAGGCATAAGCTGCTTCATAAGCTACATAACCTGCCAGCCAATATTTATTACATAGAACATTTATCTTATTAAAAATATCTGGTATTTCAATATAGCTTTTTGTCGATATGATTTTCAAAGGTTTTGTAAACAAATAGGAATATCTATTAGTTGTTGAGGGACAGGCTGAATCAAGGAAAACAATAGGTTTTCTATGCTACAAAATATTTTTGATAATGTTTAAAGAAAGTTGTCGCATTTATCTGAAAAAAACCTTGAGGACTTCAAACATTTAAAATTAGGGACAAACAGTCTTTGTCTGTCCCTAATTTTCTAAATAGATCATATATCAGCAATAGTCTTATCATAAAATTCCAGACATTGATCCTTACGATCACTTGCTCTCCAGGCTATTGCTGTACGCGGATGCTGATTATTTTGTCCAGTTATGATATAAGGTGGTAAAGGACCCCATTCGATTGTTTCTTGTAACTTAACACAATAATCTTGAATATTTTTCCAGATTGGTCGGATTTTAAATTTAGGATTTCTTAGAAATCCCAAGAGCAATTCCATCGGGCAGTTACCTGCACCTCTCCCTAAACCTGCGATTGTACCATCGATTCGGTTTGCTCCACGAATAACTCCCTCAATTGTATTAGCA
>CAZYWQ010000282.1:0-4686 GCA_964651675.1 uncultured Candidatus Sumerlaeota bacterium
ATATAATATAATCAAGACAAGATGAATAAAACGAAAGTTATCATTCACATTTTTTTATTGACATTTCAATCAATAATTTATCAATTACATATTACTTTTTATTAACTCTAAACAACGATTCCAAACATCGACAAAAAACCACAAAGGTATGAAAAATGAAGAAAGTATTATTAACTGCGATTATTTTGTTATCACTATGTGCTATTGCTACTGCTGAAGTAATCATAATTGAGGCTGGTACAACAGGCATAAACAGTCAATACTACAGCGAGACAGGCGGCAAATGGGATAACAGTGTATCAAAAAGTTCCGCTCCGGGCTTAACAATGGGAATATATTCAAGATATGCAGATGTAACAGTCAACAGGCAATCCACCGCAAGATTTGCACCACAATTCAAAGAAGGTGGATTAATGGAAGTCTTTGTTACCTGGGGACAATCAGCCAATGCTGACCATGTAAAGTTCACAATCTACCATAGAGATGGAAAAACAGACAGGTATCTCAAAATGGATGGTTGGGGAGCAGCAGGACCCTCCAACAAAGATACCTGGATTTCATTAGGACAATACTATTTTAACAAAGGCATTGGAGGAGCCGTTGAAGTATCCGCACAGGAAATAACAGGCAGACCCGACCAAAGAAATTTCCCAAGAATCTACGCCGATGCCGTAAAATTTGTCTCTGTTACATCCGGTGTTGTTTCAGTTACACCTGCTCCTACCTATACACCTTTACCCTCATATACACCTCCTCCATCACCTTCCGCAACACCCATTGCTACCATTTATAAAACACCTGTATATTCTACTCCACCCCAACCCACACCTTATCCAGTAGTTACACCAGCACCGGTTGTTATGCCAACTTCTTCCGAAATTAAATGGTTTTCCGATTATAAAACCGCAAAAAATTTAGCCTCAAGAGAAAATAAAAAACTTCTGATTTATTTCAGAACCTCCAAAAGCAAAGACTCGCAAAAATACGAAGATCAAATATTTACAAATCCATCAGTTGCTCAGGAAATGTCAAACTATATAAGCGTTAAAATTGACCTTATACTCTCCCAGGAATTAGCTTTCGAACAAGATGTATATCGTGCTCCTACCATTATAATCTTTGACACCAATGGTGCAGAAATTACACGCACATCCTCATTTTTAGATGTTAACGAATTTATCAATTTCTTAAGAACATATTAAGACAATAAGGAGGTGGTAATAAAAAAATAATAAAGATTTTATATAATTGGTTATAAACACTGATATAAGAAGTCTGAATCCCTGCGCAAAAAAGGCTACTTATTGAATCATACTGTAATATAAAACAATCTCAATTATGATTTAATAGCTTCAAGAATATTACTTCTTAAAGTTGTACAAGCACTAAACAGACACTTCCTATCTAAAAAACCATAGTCCTTGAACCTCTTTTATTCTAATCGTGGCGATATATAAATAACATCAAAAAATCAAACCAACACAAACCCATCAGGTGGTGCATAAAATAGTAATATTAATAGAATAATTATAATTTTCAGGATATAAGGAAATATTTCTCTTGATTCTTAATAAAATACCTTGCTATATGTAACTCATTGTGATTATATATAACAAGCACGAATTTAAAAAAGGAGGTGTAAAAATATGTTTCGCAAAAAAGGATTTACTTTAATTGAGTTGCTAATTGTCGTAGCAATTATTGCCATCCTCGCAGCAATAGCAGTACCCAACTTCCTCGAGGCACAAACCCGTTCAAAAATAGCACGGTGTAAAGCAGACATGCGATCTTTAGCCACAGGTCTCGAAGCCTATGCAGTTGACAACAAATGCTATCCCCCTATAGCCGCTCCCAATAGCCCAACTGCTGGCGATACTTCGGGTACAGGTGATGGAATTAATGGATTAAGCCCTTTAGGAACCGGACTTCCCGGAGTAAGCTCCAGATTTATATGGACTACCACACCTATTGCTTATCTCACAACTGTTTTCCGTGACCCCTTTCAAGCAACCGACATAGCGCATGGACCAAGTTCTACTGCTCCGAATATAGAAAACTATGACTCTTATGATTATGTCGATGCAAAATCACTATGGCCCGGTGGAATATTAGGTGGATCAAGAGGATCAGCTGCTACTTCTGGAGCTGCATGGAGACTCTCAGGCTGTGGTCCGGATCATATTCAAGCATATGGCGGTGGAACAGCTAGTGATACAGCTGCTCGGGAAAAAGGTTGTGATTATGATTCAACAAACGGAACAGTTAGTGCCGGTGATATTGTAAGAATTGGTGGCGGACCGGCTCCTCATGGAGCAGCTTATTTACCTGCATATGATCGTATACAAAACAAGCAGAACTTCTAAATATATTTTTAAACGAAAAAATATATATCAGGGATGAGTTTAAAACTCATCCCTTTTTTTATTCTATCCATTCAAATCCACAATTCTACCAATAAGTCTGTACAATAGTATGATTCTCAGGTGTCACCGTGTTTATTTGTCCCCAAGCTCCCGATTGATACCTCCAGAATCCTTTCGGAGATGCAAATCCTACGATTATATTATCTGTCGGGTCACTATAATTTAAATCATTACATACTATTACTGTTGTTGGTATAAGAGAAGATATTTTTGTATGAGTTGATGATGCACCATCATAAATGTACAATCCATAACCGGGATAAGCGATAACCAAATCTTCATATCCATCATCTCCACTTGTGTCACCCACTGCTAATTTGGACGGATTGATAGTATTAATCTGGCTCCAGGAACCAGAATCAAATTCCCACAGACCATAAGCTGCACCAAAATCTATTGCAACTTCGTCAATCCCATCAGCATCTAAATCGGCACAAACAAAATCTTCTGGGCTAATACTATTTATTTTTGAGAATGATCCACTGTCATAAGTCCACAATCCATAAGTTGAACCAAAATCAATGATAGCTTCTTTTGTAACATCATTATATAAATCTCCTATAGCAATCATTTCGGGAGATACAGAGTTGATTTTTGTATGACTTGCTGTCTGATAAGAATACACATATAATCCATACGCAGAACCATAGTCTATCAATATCTCATCATAACCATCGCCATCAAGGTCACCACAAACAAAATCCTCTGCACTAATTGTATTAACTTGCGTCCAACTACCGTTATCATAGATCCATAATCCTTTTCCACCACCAAAATTTAGTACAACTTCTTCGACAGGATCACCATCAAGATTTCCCTTTGCCCACTTATTCGGACTCAAAGAGCTGATTCTTGTGTGAGTACCATCATATTCACAGATATATAAACCATATGATGAACCATAATCAACTAACAATTCGCCTCTTCCATCAGCATCTATGTAAAGACCCATAACATCTTCTGGATTTACAGTATTTAATCTTATATGCGTACCAGCATTATATTTGTACAATCCATAAGAACCATAATCTATACCAATCGTAGAACGTTGAGTAGCAACATAGTGACAGTTAAAACTGCCACCAGAACCGGAAACCCTCTTTACACACAAATAATGCACACCAGAATAAGAAGGTGTATACGTGAAACTTTCCATATTCCCAGTGGCTGCAGAAGTACTACTTGCAAGTATGATTGGATTACCATCAGTATCATAGGAATTACTATATAGATATAAATCATAATCGCAACCGGAGGGAACGTAGCAAATAAAATCATAAGAAGCTCCACTAAAGAGATTAACTTTCCTCGCCCAGACTCTACGATCTAATGAACCTGAAGCAAGAGTGTAATGAGCCACATCTCCGAGGTCGTGCACCCTAAATAAAGAATCGATCGCTGCATCCCCACACACTCTTCCGTAGCCTTCAACAAGGTCTTTACCTCCTCTATCAAGCGTGGGATTATTAGATGATTCACCTGTAGAATTAGTCTCAACACAAGTCATCAAAATAAGAGACTTAATCTTCTTTGCCAGCGCCTCTGTGAAACCCCAGCTACCACTTCCTCTTTCATATTCACTTACCATTAATGCCGCTAAGCCTGATACATGCGGACAAGACATCGAAGTACCATGCAGATTAGCATAGTCATTCGAATTCATATCAGAAAAAGATGTGCTATGAGCATCACTATCGTTAGTATCTGCCGATACGATTTCTTTCCCTGAATTTGCTGATCCTCCAGGTGCGCACACATCCGGTTTTCCTGAAGCAGTTGGTCCATTAGAACTATAACTTGTCATCATATTGGCACCATTAATTGCGCCCACTGTAATTACATTAGCTGCCAGTCCGGGATCTCCAATATCATATGATGGAAAATCATTCCCTGCAGAAATTGAAAAGACAATGCCATTTGCAACGACTGAATTCGCTTTGTTTCTTAATGATGTTAATGTTCCACCATTTACAAGGCTTGCACTCATTGATGCGACCTTAATATTATAAGTGGATTTATTGGCAATAATCCAATCCATCGCAGCTTCCATCTCAACATTTGTTCCAGAACCAGCATTAGTAAATATTTTACAACCGACTAACTGACAACCTGGTGCAACACCTGTGAATAGATTATAACCATCTCCTATAGATTGATAGGGATACGTTTCAACTGTTGAATATTCTCTACTACCTGCACCAGAATAGTTTCCACTGAAAGGCTGATAAATCCCGGTTGTAGAAACCGTATATGTCCTTGTTAA
>CAZYWQ010000283.1:0-4676 GCA_964651675.1 uncultured Candidatus Sumerlaeota bacterium
TCCAAGTGCAACAGAATCATCGAATGTCTTCATAAATGCACCAGAGCCTGTTTTGACATCGAACACAATTGCATCCGAACCTTCCGCCAATTTTTTACTCATTATACTTGCAGAGATTAACGGGATTGATTCTATCGTCCCCGTAACATCCCTTAGGGCATACATCTTTTTATCAGCAGGAACAAAATTTTCTGTCTGACCCATCATTGCAAAACCATTCTCTTTTATTATCTTGATAAACTCACCCTTTGACAATCTCGTATTAAAATTAGGTATCGATTCGAGTTTATCGAGAGTTCCACCGGAATGTCCCAATCCTCTTCCAGAAACCATCGGAACAGGTACACCAGCACTCGCTACAAGCGGTGCTAAGATAAGACTCACCTTATCCCCTACTCCACCTGTACTATGTTTATCCACTTTAACTCCTGGAATTTCTGATAAATCAAAAACTTCCCCAGAACTCATCATTGCTCCGGTCAAAAATGAAATTTCTCTCGGAACCATACCTTTAAAATATACAGACATCAGAAGTGCCGACATTTGATAATCTGATACACCACCACTAAGATAATTATTGATGAAGAATTTTATCTCCTCTTTCGTCAATTCCTCACCATCTCTTTTTTTAACGATAATATCAACAGCTCTCATTTATTGACCTCTTAATTATTTTTTATAAGGCACTAATGAAAAGATATAATATATTAATACACAAAACTCATTGCAAGCAATGTTTTATATTTCTGCCGAAAGTGTAGGGGCGAGGTTTCCTCGCCCATATATAAGGGCGGGGTGACCCCGCCCCTACATAAAAAAAACCAAAAGAAGCTTAACTAATTTAATATCTCTGTCGATAAGATTATCAAAATTAAGATTAGGGCATTAAAAGGAAGGATTTAATAACTTTAGTAAAACATTCGTTAGCGGGAAATTTCATTTCCCGCTTTTTTATTTCCCATCAAACCTAATTTTTATTAACTAAAATCCTCCCTATTATTTGATTGACAAAAAAATCCATATAATAATAAAAGAAAAAGTCATAATTTTTCATCTGTGGAGGATCAGATGGCGACAAAAAGTAACTTTTTAGTAAAAGTTAAAAACGCAAAATTAAAAGATATTCTTGATGCACTAAAGTCAAAAGAAATTGATATAATAAGTGTAGCTGAAATTCTCAAAGAAGAAGTCCCTGACGAAGAACAAGAACCATCTCAAGAGTTTTCGTAAAATGCGTCTCAGAAAATTATTATTTTGGATTCCATCAATTATCTGGGCTATAATCATATTTTCCATCTCAAATAAATCAGGTAATGAACTACCAAGTTTAAAGTTCGGACTTGACAAATTAGCTCATATAGTTGTTTATAGTTTTCTTTCATATTTATTATTATTTGCTTATGTAAATACATCGAATCAAAAATATCTGAGAAAGATTTATTTGGCATTTCTTATTGCCTTTTTATACGGTATATTCGAAGAATTTCATCAACTATTCGTACCAGGGAGATTTTTCAGTTTCGCTGATATGTATGCTAATTTAGTTGGTAGTATTATCGGGATTTTAATATGGCATTTTGATATATTGAATCACAAAAAGAAAATTTTAAAGTGGGCGAGGATGATAAAATGACAAATGAAATAATAATCTCGGGATTTGGTGGACAAGGCATAATGCTTATGGGGCAAATCCTTGCAAATTCCGCTATGAATATGGATAAGAAGGTTACATTCTTTCCATCGTATGGTCCGGAAATGAGGGGTGGAACTGCTAATTGCACCGTCGTTATCTCTGATGAGGAAATCGCATCACCTGTTGTGAGTAATCCTTCGATAGTTATTGCCTTTAATCTTCCATCATATCATAAATTCAAAAAGATGCTCAAAAAAAACGGATTATTATTCTATAATTCCTCCTTGATCGAACTTTCCGATAGTCAGAAAAAAAATAAAAATGAATTTGCTATACCCGTAAGTGAAATTGCTCAAAATATGGGTAATATTCGAGTCGCAAACATTGTAATGTTAGGATATTTTACTGCAAGAACAAAATTAGTTTCCGATAAAATTGTCAAAAAGCAAATCGAATCGGCTTTCAAGAAAAAGGGCGATTCTATTGTTAACATAAACTTACAAGCATTCGAAGAAGGCATAAAGTTATCCCAAGGGAACGCGAAAAAATAATGAATACAGAAAACAAAGAAATCTTAAGAAAAGCCACTGTCAGTGATGCAAAAACAATCCATCGAATAATTAACAAATATGCCGAAAATAGAGAGATGCTGCCAAGGGCGTTGAATATAATCTATGAAACAATTAGAGACTTTTATATATATGAAGAAAATGGTTCGTTTATTGGCTGTGTAGCTCTACATATAGATTGGGAGGACCTTGCAGAAGTAAGGTCCCTTGCTATCTCAAAGGAATATACAGGAAAAGGAATAGGCACAAAACTTGTGCAAAAATGTATTGAAGAAGCCCAAGAGTTGGGAGTCAAAAAACTCTTTGCCTTAACTTACAAACCTGAATTTTTCAAAAAATTAGGATTCAAAGAAATAGAAAAGTCCACTCTACCTCACAAAATATGGACAGATTGTATTAATTGTCCTAAATTCCCCGAATGTGATGAATCCGCACTGATTCTCGAATTGTAAAAAATCAACTTGGGACAATAATATATGGGAGTTAAAAAGATATAGGTTGCTCTACAGAATATTTCCCTTTATAAGTATAACCACACGATTCACGAATAATGAACTTTGTTGGCACAATTTGTTCTAATACATCCATCGATTCCCCTGATATTATTTTTAATAGAGCTTCCGTAGCTAATTGACCGATTTTAAACATTGGTTGTCTGATAGTAGTAAGTTTTGGCGTAAAATAAGATACCAATTTTATATCATCTCCTCCAACAACAGCTACTTCCTCAGGTACTTTAATACCTTTTTGTTTAAGCGCATTTATGGCACCAACAGCCATCATATCATTCGTGGAAAAAATGGCTGTTGGAGGTTCTGAATGATTAAAAATTTTATTAACCGCTTCAAAACCACTCTCTTCATGGAAATTCCCAAAGGCGATATGGTTTCTATCAATCGGTAGACTATATTTATCCATTGCCATTTTAAAACCGATTTGACGGTCAGTAGCAGTCGTTACAAAATCAAGACCTTTAATAAATCCAATCCGTCTATGCCCTAATTTAATCAAATGTTCGGTGGCTTGAAAAGCACCTTTGACATTATCCGCAATTACAGTCGATACACCAGGAATGGAACTGTTAACAAGACATATCGGACACCCCATATTTTGCAAGTCGACTATATAAGAGTCATTTGTTAAATTACCTACAAAAAGCACTCCATCCATTCTTTTTTCTCTAAACAGCTTATAATAAGTCTTTTCAACCTTGAATTTTGAGGTCGCAACCTCTATCATCAAATAATAACCATTTTGAGTCACAACATCCAATATACCACTAACCGTTTCAGAAAAATAGTAATCACTAAAGACATGAAAAACTTCGGGGATAATGACAAATATAACACGAGATTGCTTTTCAACGAGACCACGCGCCATTACATTCGGATGATAGCCAACTTTTTGAACGATTGCCATAACCTTTTCTTTAGTAGCCTTACTAATTCGTGGACTATCATTCAAAGCAAGTGAAACAGTTGATCGAGATACACCAGCCATCCTAGCTATATCTCTTATAGTAAGATTCATTGCCAAAGTAGTTTATCCATTATGCGAAATTAGAAATATGTTGAATAGACCGTTCCAAAATGTCAAGTAAAAAGTCAACTGTTATAAGTATATTGACAAATTGTGCCATATTTCCTGTATATCCATAAAAATAAGTAGATGATAAAAATATATAAAAAACTATTGACATCAATAGTACGATATAATAGGTATTTTCTTATCTTTAGTAGACCGTTCTACTAACCTTATATACTCAATTAGGGAGGTGAAAAAATGAAGGACTTAGGATTTACATTAATTGAACTATTAATCGTTGTTGCTATTATCGCCATACTTGCAGCAATTGCTGTACCAAATTTCCTTGAGGCACAGACAAGATCGAAGATCTCAAGAGTACTCGCTGATTTTCGCTCCATAAGAACAGCTCTCGAATCCTATAGGATTGACAATCCAAGATACCCTGAAACCGATACAGGTTCCGAAGATCTTATGATAGCAGGAGTAGGAATGATTCGTCTGACTACACCAATGGCTTTTATGACTTCAATTCCAAAAACTCCATTTAAAGAGGATAAAATGGGTTATAGTGGTACACCCAAGAATTGTAACAAATATAATATTCCTCTTTATGTTCGAGCTGCTATGATTGGAGCCGTGTCAGAATCAAAACCCGCAGACATTGATCCTGATTATATATCTGATAGAAGAGCTTATCTGAAAGATTTTGTTGGTGATCCTGTTCCAAACTCAGCCGCTATTACAGGATACTGGATGCTGAAAAGTGTTGGCCCTGATAATGTTGACAATCGCGATACCACTCAAACTGGTGAACCAGCAATAAATGCCCGTGTTTATGATCCAACAAATGGCACAGTTTCAAAAGGCGACATAATTGTTTTCGGAGACTATAATAACCTGTTAGGAAGATGATGTGGGATTTAAATACCTAATATAATCAGTAATAG
>CAZYWQ010000284.1:0-4676 GCA_964651675.1 uncultured Candidatus Sumerlaeota bacterium
GGAGTAGGCGCAGAGAGCTAATGGGATTGCTGATAATATTAAATTGTACGATTTATTTTTTATGCCTGATACAAATAAGATTAGAAAGATTACTGTGAGGGAAGGGACAAAGATTCCTTGTAAAGCCCATCGGCTGAAGATTATATGCCAGGGTGAAATGGCAAGTAATAATGCACTTATATTGGCGCATTCTCTTCCGTAAATTTTTTTGATGAGTATGTATGTTAAAAAAACAGTTAAAATACCTATTAAGCAGGCAGGAAGTCTTGTAGACCATTCATTCATTCCCAATAAGTATACGAATGGAATATCTATGAACTGATAAATTGCGGAGGTATATACTCCAAAGACTTCGATGAAAAAAGAGATAGGTTTGAATCGTGATTCGAGACCAGTAGATGTGACTTCGAATGTTACATATTTACCTGTTTGAATTATGGAGTAGGCGTTATAGCCTTTCTCAGCTTCATCTCTGAAAATACCTGGTGGATTGGTCGAGAGATTTATTAATCGAAAACAAACTGCAATTAGAACAATCAGGATTATTAGATATTTCTTATTAAGAAAACAAGAAATGAAATTGTTATTAGTCGTCTCCATAAAATTTTAGTTCTTTATCAGGATGACAGAGTTTTAATTCTTGAGCATATTTATAAAAAAGATTAATCCCTTTTATTTCTTCGGTATCCAAATCGTATTGGATATTTTTGAGGAGATAATCTCTGAGTTCATCTTTCGTGAGTTTGAAGTTGTTTATAGATTCATTCACGATATCATCGATGTTGTTTAAACCGTACTGTTTCGATTCCAATAAAATCTGGTCTAATTTTGCTTTATGAAATCCTTTTCGGGTTATCCAGGCAGCATTTATGAAAGGGAGATTAGTCCATTCATACCATTCTTGTCCCAAATCTAGAGATTCAAAATTGTTGAATTCAGAATTAAGTGCTTGATCGCCAATTATGAGAAAAGAATCTGATTTGTTTATTATTTCTTTAGCTGATGAAAGATTGAAATCTACGGAGATGAATTGAGGATGAACATTATATTTTTTTGAAAGAAGTATTCGGAGCAGCGTTGATGATGTGCTCGAACTCACATCCAATGCGACATTCTGTATTTTTTCTAATTCTTTTTTATAGTGAAATAAAATACTTTTTACTTCACCTTTGCTTCCTATAGATATGTTTTTAATGATTCTATAATCCTCGTTTTTAAAAAAGTCGATGATTGGTAACATTCCAACATCGATAATTCCCATATTCAATAAGCTGCTCAAAGAGGATGGTATATGATAAGAAATATCGAAATCATCAAATTGGTTTTTGATTATTCCCCGTATTAATGGTTTGGCATTGAGATAGGGTAGACTACCTATATTAATCATTTTTTGTAGTAGTCCTTGTTTTTGGAGTATTAAATAATTAAGTTTTTCGAGTGACTAATTACCTTCCGACGAGACATTTTCAGTTTCAGGTTTTTCTGATTCGGACTTAATTTCTGCATCGGCTTCTTCGGGTTTTAAATTTTCTATCCCATCTGGATTAATTTCAAATGGTATTTCTTTACTGAGTTTTACAATTAAAGTGTCTTTGTTTTTATTGTAATGATAAATCTTGGCTCTTTCGGTTATATATTCTTTATCTTTTTCGAAATCATCACCATGCGATTCAGTAATTTTGTTCACCTTGATAATCCAAAAACCATTTTGTGTTTCGAGAATCTCGCTATGTTCTCCCACCTTTAACTTTTTGAATGCCGATAAGAAAGGCTCGCTGAGAGAAGCTACATCCATATAACCCATATTTCCTTTATTGTTTGTAAGAGTCGGGTCTGTGGAATATTCAGCTGCGATTTCAGAAAATTCCTCACCTGATTTTATCTTTTCTAAGGCTTCTTCTGCCTTTTGTTTCTTTTCTTGTTTTTGCTCATCTGTATCTTCAGGAGCAATATCAATAACCAGAGCTAATAAGTTGACTTTTTCTGGTATTATAATGTAGTTCTTTCTCTCTTCATAATATTTTTTCAGTGCTTCATCTGATAAATCTAAAGGGATGGATTTCATAACATATTTTTGTGCCTTGATGATTCTGTTAAGGTCATCTTTTTCAAAAGATAACATCTTTAAATACTCTTCCGTAGTTAATGTGGGAGGAGTTTGAATTTTAAAGTAAGTCATTATGTTATCGAGATCTTTCTTGTCGACAGTTATGTTTTCCTTATCAGCAGCGATAGAGAAGAGTCTTAATTCAGCCCAGATTTTTAAATATTCACCGATAATTTGTTTTCTAAATATCTTCATCTGTTCTGGGGAAAATAGCTTTTCACTTTTCTGTATGGTAGGCATCATCTTTTCTTCGATTGTTTTGAAATCTATTGTGTAATCACCAACTCTTCCGATGATAGTATCAGGAGCTGGGAATTTGATTTCGGCTATTATTTGTTCAAGTGTGGGTTCGGACTGGAGAGGTTCTTCGGGCTTTTTTGAACAACTTGCGACTAAAATTAAAATAGAAATGATAAATAAAATATAAATTCCTTGTTTTGATTTGTAAGTAGGCATATAGTACCTTTGTTAGTGAAAAAGTTGAAATAAATTTATTTGAAGCTAACAACCAATTAATCTTGATGTCAAGATATATTAAAAATGTTGAAGAAGAATGGGACTAATTAAAATAGAAGAAATTGTTGATTGTTGTAAGGATGAATCGGAAGATTTGATTATGAATAATTTTAAAAGTTAAATGTGGTAAGGTTATGATTGAAAGTGAAAGAATATACATTGGAACGGCTGGATGGTCTTATCCTGATTGGAAGGGGATAGTATATCCTGAAAAAATGAAGGCGAACGAGTATTTGCCTTATTTAAGTGAGTTTTTTAATGTTGTTGAAATCAACAGCTCCTTTTATGCTATTCCATCGTCGAAGACAGTCGTTGGTTGGATAAAAAAGATTGAGGCAAGGGAGAATTTTCTCTTTGTTTTAAAACTATATCAGGGTTTTACTCATAAAAGAGAGAAGATTGATTTAGATGAGGCGAGGGCTTTTAGAGAATGTGCAAAATTGTTATTGGATGAAGAAAGATTGGGTGGCATCCTTGTACAATTTCCCTGGTCTTTTAAGGCTCACGATAAGGAGATCGAGTATTTAAAAAATTTGTTTGAGCAATTCGGGGAATTTAATCTTTTTTTGGAGGTTAGAAATAGTACATGGTTACAAAAACCCTTTTTTAATTTGCTTGATGAGTATAATGTTTCATTGTGTAATATAGACCAACCTATTTTTCATAATTCTGTTAAGTTAGAGGGTTATTCCGATAAGAAAAAAGAAGACTCAAAGGATAGAAATATTTATCTTCGACTTCATAGTAGAAATAAAGAAAATTGGTTTAAGGAAAATGTCGGGAGAGATGAAAGATATAATTACTTATACAATGATGAGGAGATTGATGAAATTGTTCGGTTCTTAAGAAGTTTATTGAAAACGGCGAAAGAGACTTTTGTTATTACAAATAACCATTTTCAAGGAAAGGCTGTTTGTAATGCATTGCAGGTTGCTTCAAAACTATTCGAGAATAAAGTTAAGGTTCCTTTGGATATGCTCGAGAGATTTCCTCAATTAAAAGAGATTTCCATAAACCTTGAAGATAAGTTTAAGGATTCATTGTTTTAATGAAATTTAAGTAAGAAGGTATTTGATGGATAGTATACGAGAATATATTGGTGTAATCCATATTCATACGAATTATTCCGATGGATTTGTGAAGTTAAAAGAGATTATCAAAATTGCAAATAAAGTCGGAATCGATTATGTGATAATTACTGACCATAATGATTTTACTCATTACCTTGAAGGTTCTGAAGGTTGGTATGATCGTTGTCTTATTGCGGTTGGTAAGGAGATTACTCTTAAGACTGGTCATTGTCTTGCTGTTGATATAAAAAGGCAAATTAGATATAATGGAACTGATTTGCAGCATTATATTGACCAGATTAATGAACAGAATGGAATGAGTTTTATTGCGCATCCTCATTTGTCGGATCGAATCGAATTCAGGATAAAAAAGTGTAGCTGGTCAGATTGGTCTGTTGAAGATTTTACAGGAATTGAGATATGGTCGTATATGCACGACTGGATTGAAAGAACGAATTTGTTTAATGTCCTGCATAATATTTTTAATCCGGATAAGTGTATCACGGGTCCTTTTCAGCCAACACTTGATAAGTGGGATGAACTTTGTCAGAGAAGAAAAGTTGTTGGAATCGGGGGATTGGATGCTCATTCAATTCCAATTTTGCCATTTTTTAATCTGAGAGTTTTTCATTATAAGGATTTGTTTAAAAAACTTAGAACGCATATTTTGTCTGAACCTTTTACAAACAATTTTAAGGATGATAAAAAGAAATTAATGTTTGCTATTCGTAACGGGCATTGTTTCTTTGCGAATGATTACGAGAACGATTCGTTTGGATTTCGCTTCTGGATTGAGAATGATAAGGGTGAAACAATCGGAATAATGGGAGATGAATTACGATTTGCTCCGAACGCAATTTTAAAAATTAAATCACCATCTTATCAGGAGATCGCGATAATCAGGAATGGGGATAAGTTAGTATCGGAAAGAAATGATTATTTTGAATATAAGGTAGAGGATCTTGGAGTGTATCGGGTAGAAG
>CAZYWQ010000285.1:0-4672 GCA_964651675.1 uncultured Candidatus Sumerlaeota bacterium
GCTTTAAGATAAAGCGAAGAAAAATTCAGACTCACTTTTGAAAATTCTGTGGATGCTGAATTCTGGATCGATACTGAAACAGGAACTATTATAAACTGTAATAAAGCAGCAGAAAAACTCTTGGGCAAGAATAAAAAAGAAATAATAGGAACTTCTTTTACCACACTTCATCCTCCCGAAGAAATAACCTATCATACGGAGTTGTTGAAAAAGATTGTTAAAGAAGGCAAAAAAATAAAAGAAGAAGGTAAGATTATCACAAAAAATGGTGTGATTAAAACCATTAACATAACTGCTTCCACAACCACCGTAGGCAAAAAAACAATTATCCAGAAAATCTTTCATGACATAACGGAACATAAACGCATTGAAAGAGAACAAGAAATAATAAGTCATTTAATCCACCGACTAACAGAAACTGTCACAATGAAAGAAGTCGGTCAAATCATTGCACAAGAATCAAGACATTTGTTTAATCATGACTTTTTCAGTATCTCTTACTACGATAGAATGAAAAATCAATCCATAGGGATTTATTGCGAAGATACACCGGCAGATAAAACAGAACCAATCGAAATGACTCCAATCTCTGTTCCTATCGAAACCATCAAAAGCAGTAGTTCATACAAGGGCAAATCAACATTAGTAAATCGTATGGAAGAACATCCCAAATCCAGTCTCTTACTCTCAGGAGATAAATCACGATTATCACGCTCTCTGATGTTCGTTCCCATCCTTTGGGCTGATAATTCCATCGGTGTTTTAAGTGTACAAAGCTACACGCCTGGTCGATACGCAGATCACGATTTGCATCTTCTCGAAACCTTAGCCTCACAATGCAGTGGCGCACTTCTGCGTATCTTCGCTGAGGAAGAACGAAAAAAGTTGGAAGTGCAACTACTTCAATCGCAAAAAATGGAAGCCATTGGTGAATTAGCCGGTGGAGTAGCTCACGATTTCAACAATTTATTAACTGCCATAACAGGTTATGCGGAAATCATACTTGATTCTATCAAATCGGATAATCCAATGCGAGGTAGAATCGAAGAAATTAAAAAAGCTGGAGATCGCGCAACTTCTTTGACGAGTCAACTCCTTGCTTTTAGTCGCCGACAAATAATTCAACCCAAAGTTCTCAATCTTAACACATTAGTTACTGAATTAGGAACGATGCTCAAGCGATTATTAGGGGAAGATATTAGTTTTAGTATTATGTTAGAACCCAATTTACACAAGATCAAGGTTGACCCAATCCAGCTTGAACAAGTTATAATGAATCTTGTAGTCAACGCACGAGATGCGATGCCTAAAGGCGGTACTATTATTATCAAAACTGATAATGTTACTATAGACGAACAACAAGCCAAGATGCTCCCTTATATGCGACCTGGTAAATTTATACGCCTTTATGTTGAAGATAATGGAATTGGGATGAATAAAGAAACCATCCAGCATATTTTTGAGCCTTTCTTCAGCACAAAAGAAGAAAGTCGAGGTACTGGATTAGGTCTTTCCGTTGTATATGGTATTGTCAAACAGCATAATGGTTGGATTAATGTCTACAGCGAAATAGGAAAAGGCTCGACCTTTAAAGTTTATCTCCCTGTCTTTCAGGGAACCTGTAAAGATAAAGAGGAAGACGCAATTTCTCTAAAAGCTCTTCGTGGCAATGGAGAAAAAATCCTACTCGTTGAAGATGAGGAGACTGTCCGTCGATTCACAATAGAAGTCCTTCAAAAAAATGGGTATGATGTAATTAGTGCAAAGAACGCTAACGAAGCATTGACTATGTTCAATAAAGGAAATGGAGATATTCAGCTTGTTTTTAGTGATATTGTTTTGCCAGATAAAAGTGGTCTTGATTTTGTGGATGAAATTTTATCCTGCAATCCAAAAATCTCAATTTTATTAACAAGCGGTTATGTTGGCAAAAAGTCCCAATGGTCCCTTGTTAGTCAAAGAGGGTATAAATTTATACAGAAACCATACGCAGTAGGCAACCTGCTTCAAGCAATTAAAGAAAGCATTTCTTCATCTAAAAAACATAAAAAGTAAATTCTCATCCGATTATATTCATCCTTCATTGCATATTAAATAACAAACCTAACAAATAGCTCCAAAGTCAAGCTTTTGGAGTCCAATTTAAACAAATGGGATAGATTTAAAAAACCAATATCACCTTTAAGAAAAGGGGGACAAAATGAAACGAAACATTACATCAATCTTATTAGCGGTTATCGCTTTAGCCTCCATCATCATCTATGCAATTAATTGCCGACCTTCCTGGAATCCCGAAGGAAATAAAGTTGCATACATATACTCTTATGAGCAAAACAACAATGGTTACTTAGGTATTGCCATTCACGATTTGAAAAATGATGAAAGTAAATCCATCCTCGAGGTATCCGAAAAGAATGAAGACAATCCTTCATATCCAATTGAGGTTTTTTGGTCAAAAAAAGGAGATGAATTGATTTATGTCTCAACACCTCAATCGAAATCCGGTTCAGATGTAGAAGACAAAGAACCAAACGATGTAACTATTTCAAAATACAATATTCAAACACAGAAAATTAGCAAAATTTGCACAGTAAAAATTCCAGGAGCCTCTACAGCTTCCTCATCCTGTCCTATAATGCTTATAAAAGAGAGATGGCTTTGGATTTTAGGTAATGAAACATATTATCAAATCGATATTAAGAAGAACAAAGCGACACAATTCAAGCACAAGGAATCGCCTGTATTCGGAAATCACAATAAGTTATATTTTATAACTGAGTCCGAGAAGAAAGGATTTTCAGTCGGTAAAATAGCAACTCGATCTCCATACAAGGAAAAAATCCTCTTTAATATTCCCAAAAAAGAAGGAGAAGAAATCTCCATCCTGGCAACAACTCCCGACAAAAAAGAACAATTCGCCTATCTGAAAAATAGCGAAAACAAAATCGAACTTGTCATATTAGATAAAAAAGGGAACACCATAAAAGAAATTATGCTTCCTGAAGAAATAGACTTTGTAAACGATGATGAGCTTCATCTTTATGGACAGGCTACCTGGGATCCTAAAGGTAACATCTTATGGTTCGCCATTCAGACAAAGAATGATACTCATATCATCGTTGAAGCGAACATCACTAAAGAAACCACCAAAATAATCGACTTTAAAGGGACAAAATTAGAAGGGAAATTACTGCCATTGCACTTCGCTCTTTCACCCGATCAGAAATATCTTGCAATATCCTTATGGAGTGAAAAACTCATCTCTTTAGGATTAATTGACTTAACTTCAGATGAGCGAGAAATTACAATCGCACATCCTATAAAAGAAAAGCTGAATAAATTACTGGATGAAAAAGAAGTAAAATGATTCACGAAATCACCAATTACATATTTTCATTCTTGTGCCATCAGGAACCAATGCGATGTTGGGCACCTGGTGGCAATGTTCTTACTCTCTGCCAGAGATGCACAGGTGTTTATGTTGGTGCTGCAATGATGTTGCCTCTATTACCATTGATGAAATTTAAATCCAATAACAAAATCCTCTGGATACACGGCTTCTTTATGCTCCAAATGCTGATATTCGGCTTTCATTTAATACCTCACTCCGCAATGATACGAACTCTATCAGGTCAAATTTTTATCACAGGAGCATTTTATTTCTTGTGGCATAATATCCAAGATCAAAGAGGATTATCCAACTCTAATTCTCCACCTAAATACTATTTTTTAGGAATCGCTGTTAATCTATTACTTCTACAATTACTTGTACATACACCACTACCATTTATCTCAACACTCATAGAAATCTTAGCATTCGTTGGACTATTAACGATTGCGGTATTATCATTAATCACAATCGCAGACTTACTTATTTTACTACTCCCAAGACCACTGAAGCAAAAAGTCCAATGAAAAAATCCTTTATATTTATCCGACCTCCACGACCGTTCTGGCCCTTCAATGGGATAAATAGTGCCTTCTGGCAACCATTGGCTTACGCATCCTTAGCCGCTATACTCAGAGAAAAAATTCCTGATATCAAAGTTGAAATATGGGATTGTCCTGCACTGAAAATGGGTTGGAAGACACTCACAAAGGAATTAGAAAAACAGAGACCAACTTTCATCGGAATAGGAGAAGAAGCAGTAAGTTGCACCGAAGGACTACAATTGGCAAAAATGGCAAAAAGTCTTGGCTCAACCGTTATTGCTGGAGGTTGCACTTATGGCAATCTTGCTGAACCTGTTCTTTCGACAGGATTCATCGACTATGTTGTCCATAACGAAGGTGAAATCACATTGGTAAATCTCATTAATAACCAATCAACTCTCGAAAAAATCAATGGAATTTCATTTCGCAACAATGGAGAAATTATCACCACACCTCCGCAAACTCTCATAGAAAATCTTGATGATTTGTTATTCCCTGCTTACGACCTTTTGCCGATGGAATCTTACGGAAACGGCAGTAAAAACCATCCCGATTTAGCGACCATTGAATACAGCAGAGGATGCCTTGATAGCTGCAATTTCTGCGTGTTATGGCGACAAATGAGTCAACGCACAAACGGACGCTTAAAATCCCATCGCCGCATCAAAAGTCCAGAACACATAATCGAAGAAATCAAAATCCTCGTAAAAAAATACAACCGCAAATACCTATGCTGGGT
>CAZYWQ010000286.1:0-4656 GCA_964651675.1 uncultured Candidatus Sumerlaeota bacterium
GGCATATCCTGAAAAATGACATTTCCCACATCGAAAAAAATCCATTTAATCATTTTTTACCCTTCATATCTTCTTATTTTATGAATAATAGAGTTTATTGTTATGTCAAATCTTATTCGAGATTTTTAGCATTCCATTTTTCAAATTCATCCGTGAATAATTTTACGCGTTCTTTCTTCAATTCTTTTGTACTATATAGAATCTGGTAATCTTCTATACCAATTTGTTGTGCGATCGCCTTTATCAATTTGTCCGCTTCATTTTTATTCTTTGAATGTGTCATTGTATATATCGAGTAGTCCCAATCAGGATATGCTGGTCTTTGATAACAATGTGTAACATTTTTATACGAAGCTAATTTCTTACCAACTTCATCAAGCTTAGCTGCATCGACTTTCCAGACAGTCATAGCATTAGCTTTTAATCCAACTTTCCTATTGTTAATAAGTGAACTATATCGACGCATCAATTTGCTATTCAAATACCTTTTTATTCTATCAAACAACTCAGATGTTGATATTCCTATCTTTTCAGAAATCTTTTTAAAGGGATTTTCCTCAATCGGTAAATCCCTTTGGCATTCAACAATTATTTTCTTATCAACCTTATCTAAATTCAACTCCATCTCATTAGCATAATTAACTTTCTCTATACGAGAATCATTGACACTATTTTCTTCAAATGACAACACATCACTGTGAGTCCAGTCAAAATTCACTCTTATCTTAAATTCTTTTTCACTTGGTAAAATCATATATTTATTAATAGAGCTCGCTCTTGTAAATTTTGTTATTGTTTTATTCAATAATTTTTTTGATTGAGCGACTATTGTAAACCATAAATTGAAGTAATGGTCTCGAAGATAGTTATGGGAAACGCCCGGATGCGAATTAACTAAATCAGCAATTTCTTCAATCTTGGATTTTTCGACAACCATCGCCACTAAAGATGTGACATATCCAAATTTTTTCGAATTGAATACTCCGCAGACTTCCTTGATTATCCCTTCATCTTTCAATTCCTTTAAAGTATCTATCACATCTGATTCAGATACTCCGATCCTTGTACCCAACTCTGCAAAAGGTCTTTCTGTGAAAGGGATTTCTCTCTGAACTATTCCCAAAAGTTTATTTTTTGACTCTATATCTATAATCATATTTCCTTTAACGATTCATAATTAGCTTGTATAGTTTTTTCTATATCATCTTCAGTATGTGATAATGAGATAAAAGTGCATTCAAACTGCGAAGGCGCAAGATAAATTCCTTTTTTAAGCATTCTGTGAAAATATCTCGCATACTTTTTCACATCCGAAGTCAAAACGGATTGATAATCAATGATATTTTTGACTGTAAAAAACAAACAACTCATTGAACCCACTCTTGTTAGTTGAAATTTTAATTTCAACTTTTTTAAATTAGCTTTCATTCCTCTTTCTAACAAGCTTGCTTTTCTTTCGAGTTTTTTATATGTATTTTTTCTCTCAAGAATTTTTATAGTCTCATAACCAGCAGTCATTGCAAGAGGATTTCCTGAAAGCGTACCAGCCTGATAAACCGAACCGACAGGTGCTACAAAATCCATTATTTCTCTTTTACCACCATAAGCTCCAACCGGAAGTCCTCCTCCAATAATTTTGCCTAAAGTTGTTATGTCAGGAACAACATTATATAACGACTGAGCACCTCCCAAGGCGACTCTGAAGCCTGTTATGACTTCATCAAAGATAAGAAGTATTTTTTCATTCAGTGTGATTTCTCTCAACTCTTTAAGGAAATTATCTGCTGGAGGAATAACGCCCATATTTCCTGCGATTGGTTCAATAATCACTACTGCAATTTTATTTTTGTACTTCCTAATTAATTTTTTTACAGATTCTATGCTATTGAATTTTGCATTCAAAGTATCTTTGATTGTTCCTTGAGTAACTCCCGGAGAACCCGGGATTGCCAATGTAGTTATTCCTGATCCGGCTTTTACTAAAAAACTATCATAATGTCCGTGATAACATCCTTCGAATTTTATAATCTTATCTTTTCTTGTATAAGCCCTTGCTAATCGAATAGCGCTCATTGTCGCTTCTGTTCCCGAATTAACCATTCGGGCTTTTTCAATGGAAGGCACTACATCGCATATCAGTTTCGCCAATTTCAATTCAATTTCAGTCGGTGCTCCATAACTTGTTCCATTCTCACATACCTTTTTCAAAGCATTTAGAATCTTTGGATGCGAATGTCCCAATATCAAAGGTCCCCAGGAACAGACATAATCAATATACTCTTTATTGTTGACATCAATTATCTTTGAACCTTTTGCTTTTTTGATAAAAACTGGTGTTCCTCCAACAGAACCAAATGCACGAACAGGTGAATTGACTCCACCTGGAATATATTTTTTTGATTCTTTAAACAATCTTTCGCTATTATTCATTTTCTGAATCCTTAAAAGAAATGATGAGCGTCGGTAATCTACTGAAAATAAAAATACAATTAAATTCCTATCTCTTCATCATTTAAATAACAGGCTGGATCGGATTCGCAGATATCGCCGGTAACCGCTTCTGCTCTAACTCTCAGATTGCCATTGCATATTTCAAAATATTTGCATTTACCACATCTGCCTTTTATATGTCCTTTACGATTTTTTAGAATTTTCATCACTTCATCAGAATCATCCATCCAGATATCACTAAAATTTCTCTCTCTGACATTTCCAGGAGAATAATGAATCCAAAATTGGTCAGGATGAACATTACCTGACCAGTCAATGCATCCAATCGCTATTCCTGAATTATTTCCTCCATTAAATTTTAGAAGTTCATAAACTTTTTTTGCTCTTTCAGTGTTTTCTTTTTCGAGTCGCAAATATAAATAAACGCCATCAGTGTGATTATCAACGGTTAATACTTCTTTCTGAATCTTAGCATCAAAAAGCTTTTTGGTTTCATCGATGATTAAGTCCACAACTGCTCTGGTTGCCTTATGGGATAAGTCATAAGAGATAAGTTCTGAACCTCTTCCAACATAAACAAGATGATAAAAACATATTCTTGGGATTTCTTCATTCACAATCAACTCAAATATTTCAGGAACCTCATCGACATTGGATTTGTTGATAGTAAATCGAAGTCCAACCTTAATTCCGAATTTTTTGCAATGTCGAATTCCATTAATCGCTTTTTGGAATGCACCTTTCTCACCACGAAATTTGTTATTTGTTTCTTCCATCCCATCAAGACTTACTCCAACATAAGAGACATTTGCCATTCTTAATTTCTCTGCAATTTCCTTAGTAATTATTGTTCCATTTGTCGAAAGAACTGCACGAATCCCCTTTTGACTTGTGTAGGACAACAATTCAAAAATATCTTTTCGCAATAAAGGTTCACCACCTGAAAACAAGATGACCGGAACTTCGAATGCAGCCAAATCATCAACGACTTTTTTGCATTCATCCGTAGTCAATTCATCCTTATATTCTTTATCTTCCGATTGGCTATAACAATGAACACATCGGAGATTGCATCGTCTTGTGACATTCCATACAACTACAGGTTTCTTATTCTTAGAAAACTGAAGCAGATGCGATGGAAGCGATTTTGAATTGTCCTGATACCTCAAGATATCCGAAGGTTCCACTGTCCCACAATATAATTTCGAAATTCCTATCATAATCTATTTCAAACTGTAATAATCAGTAATTGCATTTACAAGACCTTGAGTTGTATACTCTTTTGCTTCTATGTCAACATTGGTACCAAACTCTTTTATTTTTTCAGAAGTAATTGGTCCGATTGATGCAATTTTAATTTTGTCTTTAATCTTCTTTATATTTTTTTCGCCAATAATCTTAATGAAATTTTCGAATGTTGATGTGCTTGTGAAAATAATTACATCGGATTTTTCCAAAACATATTTTTTTAGATCATCGTCAATATTATTATTCAATAAAGTATTGTAAACAATAAGTTTGGTTACATTCGCCGCCTTATTTCTCAATTCGGATGGGATTATATCTCGTGACAGATTGCTCTGGATTAACAGAAAATTTTTGCCATTAATCTCATTTATTGCTTCAAGTCCAGAGATAATCTCCTCTGACATATATTTCTCAGGTTGATAATCGACATTGATATAATAAGATTCGATTTTTTCTGATGTGGCAGGACCTATAGAACATATTTTCACACCCTTGAGAATTCTTAGATCATTCCTTGACTCCAAAATATGACTGAAAAATATATCGACTCCATTTACACTCGTAAATATTAGCCAATCAAATGTGTCAATTTTTAAAAGCACATCCTGAAATTTTTGTTCATCCACACACTTTTCAATTTTAATCGTATGAAATTCAATAACATCCGCACCGAGTTCATATAACATTTCCTTCATCGATTCAGACTGATGTTCGCTTCTTGTGATGGTAATAGTTTTGCCAAACAAAGGTTTTTCCTCGAACCAATTAAAATTTTTCGCAAACTGCACAACCGCTCCTATAACCAATATCGCAGGTGGATTAATATCCGCTTCTTTACATAATTTCACAATATTGGATAATTTTCCATATACCAAACTCTGTCTTGGAGTTGTTCCCCATTGAATCATCGCTGATGGTGTTTGGTCATCTTTGCCATATTTTATCAAATTACTTATA
>CAZYWQ010000287.1:0-4641 GCA_964651675.1 uncultured Candidatus Sumerlaeota bacterium
ATATACATAGTATCCTGCGGGGAAGAATAATCTGCCTAATCTCCCGACTATTATCCGTCTTGGTTGTTTTAAATATATGATTAAGTGGTAAATTCCTTTGTCCAAGATGTCTCTCTTTAGTACGATTCAATGTATTATTTTTTCTTCTATTTACTATTGATTATTTTTTCAAGATATTTATTGATTGGAGTCCGAAGAATTATCATTGACTCGAAGAAATATGTGTTCTAAATCGAAGTAGATACTTCATATATCATTGGGTGCTTCTAATATTTTAAGAGAGAAAAAAGCCATATCTTTTTATAAGGTTATCAAATAGGATGTGATAGAAATTGTTGGGGGAAAAAGTGTATCTAAAAACAATCTTTAAGACAAGTGTATTGTTATTATGTCTGTTAATGATTGTTCTGATTATCATATCCGGTTGTGATTATCCTCATACGAAAGAGGAACTTAGAAAAATAAGAGATGGGGAGATTCTTCCTCCTCAAGTCTATCTTATTGATGGGGAACAATTAATCAAAACAAAAGAGAAAATTTTACAGGGAGATAGAAAGCTCAAGCCAGCCTTTAAAAGTCTGATCAAGAAAGCAAAAGCATCTTTAAAATCAGGACCGTTTAGTGTTATGGATAAAAAAATGGCACCGCCAAGTGGTGATAAGCATGATTATATGAGTATTTATCAAACCTATTGGCGCAATCCTGGTACTCCTGATGGATTACCTTATGTATATATTGGAGAGTACAATCCCGAATGTGAAGAATATGATTTGTTTAGGCTCAGAGAGATGTGTTATTCTGTTTATTATCTTTCTTTAGCGTATTTTATCACAGGAAAAGAGAAGTATGCTAATTATGCGGTGAAACTTATTAGAGTTTGGTTTCTTGATGAGGAGACAAAGATGAATCCTCATCTGGAGTATGCTCAATCTGTTCCGGGTGTATATGAAGGAAAAAGGTGGGGAATTCATGATGCCTGGTCCTTTATTTTATTTTTAGATGCGGTAGGATTATTAGAAGGCTCGGAATCGCTAACAGAAAAAGACAGAATAGCCTTACAATCCTGGTTTTCTGAATATCTTGTTTGGCTTATAAACAGTATTAAAGGGAAAAGGGAAGCAAATGCGGCAAATAATCATGGAACATATTATGATTGTCAGGTTGGTGCGATAGCGCTTTTTGTAGATAGGAAAGATATTGCTAAAAGAATTTTTATGAGAGCAAAGGAGAAGAGGATTGCAAAACAAATCGAACCGGATGGTTGTCAGCCCAATGAATTGAGAAGGAAGGGACCGATTTTTTATAGTTGTTTCAATCTGTTGGGATTTTACTATCTTGCTTCTTTGTCGGAACATACAGGTGTAAATCTCTGGGAGTATGAAAGCGAAGATGGCAGAAGTATTAGAAAGGCTCTTGATTGGATTATGCCGTACATAGGAGAAAGAAAACAATGGCAGAATAAAAAAGATAAAGTGATAAATTCAGAATTATGGATACCGATTTTTCGAAAAGCTGCTGTTAAATATAATGATAATAAATATAGAGATTTTATTAAAGATGTTCCTGATTCTATTGATCCAAAAGCATTATACAATATTTTATATCCGGATTTTGAGTAGGGACAGAGCCGCAGGCTACCTGTGGCGACACTGTTCTGTCCTTATAGTGTATTTTCATTAAACATTTAGAGTAATCAGACTTAATAATTTTTCGATTCCCTCAAGTTTTTGCTTGACTTATACGAATAAACTGATAGAAAGGCTGTTTAAATATAATGGAAAATGCATAGAAGAGGAGTAGTAGGTAAGACACCTATCAGGAACATTCCACTTCTTTATAAAAGAAGTCAGAGAGCCGATGGTTGGTGCGAATCGGCGATAGGATTTACCGAACTCGCCTCGGAGCTGCATAAGTGAACTCCTAAATTAGCTTATGTCGGTTAACATCCGTTATCGTGTTAAACGAGGATGCATCATTAGCATCGAAACAGGGTGGTACCACGGGAATATTAAATATAAAACTCGTCCCTGATGATGAAAAACTCATCAGGGATTTTTTTTAGCTGGTTGATTTCAGTTATGTCAGTCGTATATCAACCGAAATCCGAAGTTAGAAAAAATCATCTGGTGGGTATATATCAAAGATGGAGGTATGGTACCATGAGCGAGAAGGTAATAATCTTCGACACGACATTGAGAGATGGGGAACAATCCCCTGGTGCAAGTATGAACATCAAGGAAAAGCTTGAGGTGGCATATCAATTAGCGAAGCTGAATGTTGATGTCATTGAGGCGGGTTTTCCGATTTCTTCTGAAGGCGATTTTGAATCCGTAAAATTAGTAGCTGAGTCTGTGAAAGGACCTGTGATTGCAGGATTAGCTCGTGCGAAAGAGATTGATATTAAAAGATGTGGAGAAGCAATTCAAAACGCTGAGAAAGGTCGGATTCATACTTTTATTGCCACAAGTGATGTTCATATTAAGAAAAAATTAAAGATGACAAGGGAAGAAGTCCTTAAAGCAGCGGTAGATTCTGTAAAATATGCTAAGACTTTTACAGACGATGTTGAGTTTTCTGCAGAAGATGCTGGGAGAAGTGATAAAGGATTCTTAATTGAAATCCTTTCGGCTGTCATTGAAGCAGGTGCAAAGACATTGAATATCCCAGATACTGTAGGATACACCCTTCCCTGGGAATTTGGAGCATTAATTAAGTATTTACAAGAGAATGTTAGAGGCGTTGAAAAAACTATAATGTCTGTCCATTGTCACAACGATTTAGGACTGGCTGTAGCGAATTCCATTTCTGCAGTAATCAACGGTGTAAGACAAGTCGAATGCACGATTAATGGAATTGGAGAAAGAGCAGGTAATGCATCGCTCGAAGAGATTGTAATGATAATTAAAACAAGGAAAGATTTGTTAGATTATCACACTGATATAGAAACAACACAGCTTTTTAACGCAAGTAAGTTGGTAACTATGTCAACAGGCATTAAACCGCAACCGAATAAGGCTATTATTGGTGCGAATGCATTTGCTCACGAGGCTGGTATTCATCAAGATGGTGTTTTGAAAGAGAGATTGACTTATGAAATTATGACGGCTGAATCGGTTGGATGGTCTGGTGAATCTATGGTAATGGGAAAGCATTCTGGTCGACATGCTTTTGTTGAAAGGTTGAAGGAACTTGGCTATACAGGATTAAGTGATGAAGAGGTTAATAAGGCTTTTGTGGAATTTAAGAGGTTGGCGGATTTGAAAAAAGAGATCTATAATGAAGACCTGGTGGCTATTGTAGAACAGGAATTATCGGATTTTCAGAAAACTTATGAACTCGAATATTTACATATTACGAGTGGTACAACTACTATTCCAACGGTAACTGTGAGATTGAAAACAGAAGAAGGAGTTCTGTCTGATGCATCAAATGGCGATGGTCCTGTTGATGCGGCATTCAAGGCGATTGAAAGAATAACAGGAATAAGTGCTGTCCTGGAAGATTATAGACTTGAATCCGTATCAAAAGGAAAAGATGCAATCGGTCAAGCCTTGATACGAGTTCGATATGAAAACAGAATTTATAAAGGCAGAGGTGCTTCGACAGATGTAATAGAAGCGAGCGTTAAGGCTTATATTGATGCTGTGAATAAGATTGTTTCGAGCAAAGGCATTAAAAAGAGTCCTGATGAGACAGTATGAAGCTTTGATGATTAGATTTTACAGATATTAGTGGAATGTATATCGCAAAAATATGGAATTGGTAATAGGGACGCAAGATATTGCGTCTCTATTACTAAATAATTATAATATTCAGTATAAGGAGGATCAGGTATGGGGATGACGATAACTGAGAAGATATTGGCTGCACATTGTGGCAGGGAAAAAGTTGAGCCAGGAGAATTAATTAATGCTAAATTAGATATTATTTTGGGTAATGATGTAACTGCTCCGATAGCTATTAATGAATTCAGGAAATATGGTTTTGATAAGGTGATTGATAGAGAAAAAATTGTACTTGTCCCAGACCATTTCACTCCTAATAAAGATATTAAGTCGGCTCAACAGTGTAAAATTCTGAGAGAATTTGCAAAGGGATTTGATTTGAAATATTATTTTGAAGTTGGAGAGATGGGAATTGAGCATGCTTTGTTACCGGAAGAGGGTATAGTCCTTCCCGGGGATGCCGTAATTGGTGCAGATTCTCATACTTGTACTTATGGTGCTTTAGGAGCGTTTTCCACAGGAGTTGGTAGCACAGATTTGGCTGCCGCAATGGTTACGGGTGAATGTTGGTTTAAAGTCCCTGAAAGTATGAAATTCATCTTTAAAGGAAAGTTGCAAGAGTGGGTAAGTGGTAAGGATTTGATATTGTATATTATTGGTGATATTGGTGTTGATGGAGCATTGTATAGGGCGATGGAGTTTACGGGTGATACGATAGAAAATTTATCGATGGATAGTAGACTCTCATTGTGTAATATGGCAATTGAGGCTGGAGGAAAGAATGGCATCATTGTTCCTGATGCTATTACGAAAAAATATGTTGATGAAAGAGCAAAAAGAGATTTCAAAATCTATAAGAGCGATCAGGATGCGACCTATTGTGAGATCAAAGAATATGATGCGATAAAGATAGAAC
>CAZYWQ010000288.1:0-4635 GCA_964651675.1 uncultured Candidatus Sumerlaeota bacterium
AAACATTGACTGACATCACATACCTCCAGAAATTCAGAGAAAAACTTAAAACATTTTATATCTCTTCAAAGCAAATTTATTGTCAAGGGTTAACTTATCCAAAAACTACTTTGATGGAATGTTTGATTCTTGATCTATCAATTCCAAAGACTGCAGCAAACTCAAATCCACAGGGCAATATGTTACACATCGTCCACATCCAACACACAATGTCCTGTTAAACTTATCAACATAATATTTAAACTTATGCATAATTCTCTGGCGTTGTCTTTCATACTGGTATTTTCTCGGATTATGTCCTGAAGAATGGATTGTGAATTGTCGAAATTGACAGGCATCCCAGCTTTTTATCCTTCTTCCAATCGATGGCGTTACTTCATCTTGAATATCGAAACAATGACAGGTCGGACATAGAAAGGTACAGGTGCCGCACCCTATACAGATACCAAATCTCTCTTTCCAGAAGGTACTATCAAAATTATCATCTAACCAACTTTTCACATTTGCGATTTCGAATTTCTTCCCCAATTTTTCTCTAACATTTTTCAAAGCGACTTCTTTATCACCTTCACCATCCTCAAAACATCCTGAGAAGGAATTTACAAACTCTTCACCTTTATTCGTTATCACTTCTACCAAATATTTTTCTTCATCAATTGGAGTAAGTAATAAATCGCTGCCAGAAGAATTTCCAGGATCGCCGCCAACTGCTGTACAGAAGCAATCATCATCACAATCAAGGCAGGAGATACTTATAATAGTAGTCGCCGCTCTTCTCTCAAAATAAAATTTATCCTCGAAATCCCATTTAAACACTTCATCTAAGATTGGCAAACTTGCTGCATCGCAAGGTCTTGAACCAAAGATTACGGTTGGAATTACATCAATCTGAACATCTTCAAGAAGAATTTCCTTCTTATCGGTCTGAAACTTGCAGATTGTTTCACAGTCAGGAAAGAAAAATTCCTTTATCGATTTCTTTGTATTAATCTGGTCAAGAATAATCTCATCGAAGGATTGTATCTCACCGAATAAGACAAGTTCATCACTTTTAACTGGTGCTATAACCCGAACTTTTTTCTCAACCAGAGCATTGATAAACTCAAGCAGTTTATTCTTTTTAATAATTTTAATTTTCATGAAATTACCTTACTATAAAATGAAATCTTCCTCATCATCCTCTTTAAAAGTTGCTAAAACCGGTTTAGCTTCTTTGTCATATCCCGACACATAATCAAATTGCTCAAGAACTTCTTTCGCCATCTTGAGATTCATCAGACTTAGCGGAATATCCATTGGACAGGCTCTTTCACATTCATCGCAACCAATACATCTACCTGCTAAATGATAGGCTCGAATAATGTTCCAAGCAAGATTTCCTCGCACTGTCGGCGATGTATCGACCCACTGTGGAACATTTTTTTCTGCGATGCATCTTTCACAATAACATAATGGACAAACCTGCCGACAAGCATAACACTTTATACATCTGCTAAACTCTCTCTGCCAGAATTCCCATTTCTCTTCCGGAGTCATCTTCTCCAATTCCTCAAGTTGTTTGAATCGATCACTAATTTTACCAGTCGGTTCAATTTCTTCACCGAATAGATAATCATACTCCTTCGGAGTTCGCACATCGCAGACTTCGCATTTGGATAATATTGGTTCACCGACACCTTCGCACACAACGCCTAATGTTATCACATCCTCCCGTTTAATCTGACTTTCTTGGATCAGTGTGACAATAGCTTTTATATCACAACCTTTAGCAACAATAGCTGGTTTCCCCAAATTCTGAATTTCTTTTCTGGTGAGGAATGTGGCTAAATTATGATAACAATATTTATTGAAGACAAGCTTATCCACATCTTGAGGATTAGTGATAAATACAGGCTGGATGCGATGTTCCAACGAACCTTTTGCGTAGCCTATGATGACATCGACTTCGTTTTTTTCAAGAAGCTCTTTAGCTTTATCTCTCAATTTATCAATCATTATACTAACTTTTTACCGTTAATAATACTTTCATATTCCTTAAAAGGACCCAATTTTTTGACTTTTTCATTAATCTGATTAATAGTCTCGACAAATTTTTTACCTTCAGCGGCTGAAATCCAGGAAAAATAAATTCTATCCGAATCGATTCCGATAAACTCAAGGCATTTTCTAAATATAGCCCATCTACGCCTTGCAAAATAATTTCCACTTGTATAATGACAGTCACCGGGATGACAACCTGAAACCCAGACTGCATCAGCTCCTCTATCAAATGCCTTCAAGATAAACATCACATCAATTCTACCTGTGCACGGAACTTTGATTAAACGAACATTGGATGGATATTTCATTCGACTTGTCCCAGCCAGGTCAGCACCACTGTATGTGCACCAATTACAAACGAACGCTATAATCTTCGGCTCAAAATCCTTCATTTTCTCTCTCTGATTGTTATCTAAAAAATACGGACTAATCTATCATTCGCTTTTTTGTGATGATTCCTCTTCTTTTTTCTCTTCCTTCTTCTCTTCCTTTTTTTCTTCATCTTTCGGTTTTTCCAACTCTTTAATCATCATATCAACATTCTTCATCATCCTTGAATCCGGGTATTTCTTCTGAAACTCCTTAAAGATCTTTAAAGATTTATCGGTCTCGCCTTTCATCGCATATAAAAAACCCTGAAAATACATCACATTCTCGATTTTTTCATCCTCAGGATATTTTTCCAAAAACTCATCAAACATCTTTATCGCCGTATCAAAATCTCGTTCACCCATCGCAAGTGTGCCTTGATAAAAGAGAATCTCCGAAAGGTATCCTTTTTTATTTTCTGGGTCTAACTTTTTAATATTTTCTGTCAATGCTTTAGCATTTTCCATATCGCCAATCTCAAGGTATTTCTCAAAAAGCTGAAATACGATGTCAGGATCATCAGGATTTTTCTCAAAACTTTCTTTGAGAGCTTTGAATGTTCCAACGCCATTTTTGATATCTTCTACCTTCTTTAAAAATGTATCTACATCCCTATAACCCGTAAATCGATCTATCATCTCATTAGAACTGTCGAAAACCAAATATGTAGGAATAGCGGTTATACTGTACTTTTGGGAGAATTCTGGATTCTTATCCGTATCAATTTTTAGTAAGACCATCTCCTCCATCGCTTTGATAACTTTTTCATCAGCGAATGTTTCATCCATCTTCTTACAAGGTGCACACCATTCAGCAAAACAATCTATGAAAAGCATCTTTTTACTTTTCTTTGCCAATTTAACTGCTTCGTTATAATCCTTCAGCCATCTACCATCTTTTTCATCCTCTTTCTTCTCCTCTCCCACAGCTATTGCCATAACCATACACAAAATCACCACCCAAAATGCGACTAATTTTCTTTTCATCTTTATATCCTTTCATAAAAAATAAATTGTATAATGCTACGATGACAATATTCACTTGTCAATTAACTAAGAGTGTATTTATTGATTATAGTTGGCGAAATCAAGATATTAAATTGAGATTTCCGAAATATCGGTAGAAGGATAATGTGGCGGTTTGTTATTCCTGAAATGCTGGATGATATATCATTCGCTCTTTTATGATGATTCCTCTTCTTTCTTCTCTTCCTTTTCTTCTTCATCTTTTGGTTTTTCTAATTCTTTGAGTATTGTATCAACCTTCTTCATCCTCTTTGAATTTGGATACTTCTCCTTAAACTCTTTAAAGATTTTTATGGCTTTATCAGTTTCACCTTTCTCCGCATATAAAGATCCTTTAAAATACATTGCACTCTCAACTTTTTCATCCTGAGGGTATCTTTCCAAGAACTCATCATACATCTTTATAGCCGTATCATAATCTCGTTCAACCGACGCAAGAGTGCCCTGCTTAAGGATCATCTCTGAAAAGTATCCTTTTTTATTTTCAGGATCTAACCTTTTTATATTCCCTATCAATGCTTTTGCATTTTTTATATCTCCAGTTCTAAGGTATCTGTCAAAGAGCTGATATGCAACATCCGGATCATTAGGATTTTTCTCGAAACTCTCTTTCAGGGCTTTAAATGTTCCAACACCTTCTTTGATACCTTTCAGCTTCTGTAAAAATGTATCTACATCCATATAACCTGTATCTCTATCAATCATCTCATTTGAACTATCGAAGATTAAAAATGTGGGAACGACACGTACATCGAATTTTTTTGAAATTTCTTGATCCTTATCGATATCAATTTTTAATAAGACCATATCTTCCATCGCTTCAATAACTTTTTCATCAGCGAATGTCTCATCCATTCTTTTACAAGGTCCACCCCATTCCGCGAAACAGCCTATGAAAAGCATCTTCTTTCTTTTCTTTGCCAATTTAACCGCTTTGTTATAGTTTTTCAGCCATCTAAGATCATTTTTTTTCTCTCCCAGAGCTATTGTTGTGACCATACACAAAATCGTTACAAAAAATGTGAGTAATTGCCTTTTCATCCTTTCATCCTTTCATAAAAAATAAATTGGATACTATTATGACGATAACTCCCGCTTATCCATCAACGACAAGTGTATTTATTGATTATAGTTAATGAAATCGAGAACAAAGTAATCTCTGTGACTTAAATGAAAAATAGAAATATGGAGAGAATTATTG
>CAZYWQ010000289.1:0-4602 GCA_964651675.1 uncultured Candidatus Sumerlaeota bacterium
GGCTTTACTTGTTACTTTGAGAGTTGGTGCTGATTGTTGCCTTTTGTATTCACTTTTGTCTACCAGATTAATTACTTTTTTAACGAGTTCTCTATCAAATCCCATTTCTACTATCTCGTTTATACCTTTCAAATCTTCGATATAGGCTTTTAAAATAACATCAAGAATTTCATATTCAGGAAGTGTATCCGAATCTTTCTGATTAGGTTTGAGTTCTGCTGAAGGAGCTTTTGTTATGATATTGTTCGGGATGATTTCTTTTTCTTTATTGATGAATTTGGCTAATTCATAAACCATCGTTTTGGGAACATCACCAATGACGGCAAGTCCTCCACTCATATCACCATATAATGTACAATAACCTGTTGCGATTTCGGATTTGTTACCCGTGCTTAATACAAGGTATCCGAATTTGTTTGATATTGCCATAAGGATATTCGAACGAATTCGAGCTTGTAGATTTTCTTCCGTTACATCTTCTTTTTGATTTTTAAATGTGTCCTTGAGACTCTCTTTTAATGTTTGAAAGGTAGGTGTTATAGAAATAGTTTTGTATTGAATGTTAAGATTGTTCGTAAGTTGAATCGCATCTTGCATACTGGTTTCTGATGAGTATTCAGATGGCATTATGATGGTTAAAACATTTTCTTTACCTATTGCATTTACAGCAAGCACTGTTGTTAAGGCTGAATCGATTCCACCGCTGAGTCCAATAACAACTTTGTTGAAACCACATTTTTTTACATAGTCTCTTATGCCTAAGAGGAGAGCTTTATAAACTAATTCGAAAGTTGTTTTCGAAACGGAATGTATTTCACCTTCGCATTTATCTGTATCAACATAAATGTTATCTTCTTTAAAGTCATTTGCCATTGCTAATATGTTGGTGTCTTTACTAAATGCAATGCTATTACCATCGAAGATTAGACTATCGTTTCCACCAACTTGATTGACTGATAAAAATGGAACTTTGTATTTTTTCACAATCGACTTGAACATCTCGAATTTAATTTTTGGTTTATTCATCACAAAAGGTGAGGCAGAAATGTTGATAATCAAATCGGGATTGGATGCGGTAATGGTTTCTAAAGGATCATATTCATAGATTCTTTCTTTCCAAAAATCTTTGTCATTCCAGACATCTTCGCAGATTGTCAGAGCAATCGATTTACCTTTGAATTTAAAGATAGGGGATTGTTTTCCGGGTTCGAAGTATCTCCTTTCATCGAATACATCATAAGTTGGGAGTAGTTGTTTGTGATATTTGCCGATGATGTTGCAGTCGTAAGCGAAGATGGCGGAGTTGAATAATTTTTTGCCTGTCTTGTTTGGATTTTTGTCGACATATCCAAATATGACTCCGATTCCTTTTGTGTCAGCTACAATTTTATCGATATAGTTCAGGTTCTTTTCGATGAACCACTTTTTCTCTATTAAGTCTAACGGTGGATAACCGATAAGGGACATTTCAGGGAAGATTACAAGGTCTGCATTTTTATCTCTTGCGATCTTGATATTGCTCAGGATTTTTTCGCAATTTCCTTCGATATCACCGACAAGAGGATTTATCTGAGATAAGATGATTTTCATTGTTTTGTTCGATGTGAAATATTAATAATAAACTTTTGCTAAATATGTATTTTGTCAATAAAAATAAGTGTTGATATGAAATTTTTAGTCTGTATAAATGGATTATTTACAAAGGCTTTAATTTTTAATCAGTTAATCTTATCAATGGAGTAAACAGATGATTCAAGAAAAACAAACTTTGCATGGGACAAAAGTTTTTCGTTTAGCAATTTACTTTTTGAGTATTATCCTAACTATTCTTCTTATTTGGTTGGGAGGATTTGTGTTACGAGACATTGATTCCAGAACCGCTCCAGAAATTAAGGAAAAGGATCTTTTAAAACAGAAACAAAAGTATCAAGATCAAATAGCAGAAATAGATAAGAAAATAAATATTACAGAAGAAAAAAAGAAATATCTTGAGGACTCTACCGAAGCATCGCAAAATACATTAAAACAATTATTGGAACTTCGCCGTCAGAGTATTGAGAAGTCTTTGGCTATTTCCCCAGAAGAGAGCAAGGCTTTTGCTGAGAGTCAACGCATTTTTCTCGATAATCAGAAACAACTTCAGGCAATTATGTCGGATATTCTTGAGTTAAAGAATGAAAAGAGAAATTATACGGAATTACTTGGAGAAGTAAATAAAGAAGTCAACCAGAAGCGAAATGAAATCTGGCGTAAGCATCGTAGGTCTATTGCTTTATATAAAGTTCTTTTTATTACACCCTTTGTTTTGATTGGACTATGGCTGATTATTTGGAAAAGAATACCGAGTCGTAATCCTTTTATTTATGCCTTTGACATTGCTGTTTTTTATCTTCTAATTAAAATCATTCATCAACATTTTCCCAGTCGTTATTATAAATATATATTTGTTATTATGGCTATAATAGCAGTTTTTGTTATCTTAGTGTATCTGATACGGCAATCCCTGCGTCCAAGTAAAAATTGGCTTCTTAAAAAATATAAGGAGGCATATAATCGATTTCACTGTCCTGTATGTCAATACTCCTTTTCGTATGGGAGCTCTAAGGATTCAAGAATCAAAAAAGAATCGATGAAATATGGTATACCGATGTTTATTTTAGAGACCGAGGGATTAAAAGAATATAGATGTCCTTCATGTGGGACTGCTATTTTTGAATCTTGTTCTAATTGTAATCATCTTCGACATTCTTTGCTTCCATATTGTTATTATTGTGGTAATTTGAAATCGATTTCTTAGTGTTATTAGTTACAAGGAAAATGATTTTAATTCATATTTTTTGTTTATTAAGGAGAAAATTAGGGATCAATTATTTTGTTTACTCATTTCATAGTTATTAGAGTTCGAGGATGACGATTGCGCAGGCGTGGGTTTGGATGTGTGAGAGACTTGTGTGTATTGTTTTTATGGCGAGTGATTCGTATAGTTCTTTTGTTTTTCCGTAAAGAACAATATAAGGAGCGCCGGATTTTTCACTTCGTATTTCGATTTCTTTCCATTTAACTCCTTTTGTCATTCCTGTTTTTATGGCTTTGGCAAAGGCTTCTTTTGCAGCAAATCGCGCTGCTAATTCTAAATGGTAACTCGCTGAACTTTTCTTTCTCTGGATTTCGTATTCGGTGAATATTCGTTTGAGAAATCGGTTACCGAGTTTTTCTAATCCGGCTTCTATTCTTTTGACATCGACTATGTCTATACCGATTCCGAATATCATTTTTTCCTCTATCAAAAGATTTCATTTTGAAGTTAGAAGGAATTATTGAAATTAGTCAACTTTTTTCGATGAAAAAATACAGATTGCCACACTCACTTTGTTCATTCGCTCCGTAAGGAGTCCATCTGAAAAGGGCAATGACAAGTTTATTTGTAGGGGCTTGATTTATCAAGCCCTTTCCAAAGAGAGATCACATTTGATTTTTTAGATTGCAAAGGATTCCGTCGCCCTTTCAGGGCTGAAAGATGAATTATTAACAGATCATCATCAATCGTTAACCCCGCCTTAAAAGGCGGAGCTATAATCTTTCACCCCTTCGGGGCTTGTGGAAAAAAGGGGACAGACGATACACATCTGTCCCCTTTTTTTAATGATAATAGCGGATTCGACAAATCGAATCCCTACAGTAATTAAATATTTTAGAGGTAATGATTAAAGATCTATTTCCCTTTATTATTAACCCCACAATTTATTGTGGGGTATAGATAAATAAAGATAAACTGTGAAGGCAGTTCTTTTTTTTTCACCACGATAAATCGTGGTGTTAATGAGATGTCCTTCTAATGTGCTTACACTTATTAATTCTGATAAATAGAAGTGCTTATGTTTCGTTCTCAAGCTGGGATTTGGGAACGAGACATATATGTGCAGAACTTCTTGAAATATTTTTGTTACACCTGATTATTTGGATTTGGTGGATGGTTTAAGAAATTGTATTATGTGGATTGTTGGTCTTCACATTGTTATTTCTATTTCTTCTGATGAGGAGGTTGTTGGAGTAATCATTTGTGTTTCTGGTGTGGTCTGTTCGAGATCGGGATTGTGAAGTGTGCAGTAGGATGTTGGCTCTGTTCCTTTTTTGAAGGCTACATCGTGAATAATTGTTGCATTGGATTTGATGCAATTTTCGGTCGGTAACATCCCTGATTTTGAGCATATATCCACAACAACAATGTCGTTTGGTCTATCAAATTTCATTTTCCAGTTATCTCGCGTTTTTAATGCTGCTAATAGAAATTCTCTTGCGATAGGTCCTGCTATAGTGGAACCTGTCATTTGTGGTCCTAATGTTTTTTTCAAATCAAATCCTATATATGTGACAATGACGAGATCTGGCGTAATAATTGTAAACCAGGCATCTGTACAGTCATTCGTGGTGCCGGATTTACCTCCTATTTCTGGGATGTTTTTATCTTTTATTAATGCTCCAATAGTTCTGTAACCTGTTCCGATTTTTATAACGGATCTCATCATATAAGTCAGGATGTAAGCTGTTTCAGGACTGATGATTATTTTTTCTTTGATTGGGAATTCTTCGATAATGTTACTG
>CAZYWQ010000290.1:0-4566 GCA_964651675.1 uncultured Candidatus Sumerlaeota bacterium
GTTTCTATCTTTTGTGTCAATGATAAATCTTGGCTTAGTTCCAACACCATGATTTACAAAGGTAGTATAGGCAGCAGCTAATTCGAGTGGCGTAACTTCACCTGTGCCGAGAATCATATTCAATTCTGATTTTTTGAGTTTCCATTTTTTGCGTGGATAAATGAAATCAAATTTTTCAGCATATTCAGAACCGACCTGAAGTCCGATTGTTTGAAGTAATTTTACCGATACGACATTGCGAGAGTGAGCAAGTGCCTCTTGAAGTGTGGTCTCTCCGAAGTGTACTCCTTCAAAATTAACTGGTGTCCAGACACCTGATGGCGTATTATAAGAAATTTCGTCATCGACAATTATGGAGCCTGCTGTGAAGCCTTCTTCGATTGCTCCTGCATAAATGAAAGGTTTAAAACCTGAGCCGGGTTGTCTTCTTGCCAGATAGGCTCGATTCCATTTACCGGAATTTAATTCATCGTTAAAATCATTGCCGCCGACTAATGCGAGAACATCACCTGTGTGAGCATCCAATACAACAATTGCGCCCTGAATGTGTTTTTTATCGTATAGTTCAGCAGAAAATGTTTTTTTCTTATTGTTAATTTTACTTATTTTTATGTCTAAATACTTTTTTACTTTGATGACATCATCAGGATAAAAATACGGCAGATGTTCCGGAAGAGTTAATTGACCTGTGTAGTCATTTAATTCGAGAGTTAGTTTTTTACCATTAATTTTTGTGATTTTTGCGAGCCTAACATTACCCACTTTAAATCTTGTGCCTTTGTATTTTTCCTGTTCATCCCAGTATCGTAAGGGTTTGGCTAATCTCCACTTTGTCTCCGCTTCTTTTAAACCCCATTTCAGTTTTTCTTGGGCAATTTTTTGTAGCTTATAGTCCATTGTGGAATGGATACTGATTCCATCCTTAAATAGAACCTGGAAACCGTAATTTTTATCTCTCTCTAATTTCCTGACGATTATTTCGTTGAAGTAAGGAGCTTCATCGAGAGTGAGTTTCTTTTTTGTTAATTTTAGAGTTTCTTTCACCGCTTTTTTATATTCTTCTTCGGTGATGAAATTTAACATATACATTCTTCTAAGCACAATATCTCTTCTACTAATGGCTTTTGCAGGGGATCTTCGAGGATAATATCTCGATGGACTTTGAGCTAATCCTGCGATAAGGGCGCATTCCGCTAATGTTAGGTCCTCTACATCTTTTCCGAAATAGAATTTTGCAGCTCCTTGAACTCCATAGGCTACACCACCATACCAGATTTGATTGAGATAAAATTCGAGGATCTGGTCTTTTGTAAATTTTCTTTCGATTTGAAAGGCTAAGAGAAGTTCTTTTATTTTTCTTTTGTAAGTTTTCTTTTTTGTGAGAAACATTTCACGAGCAAGTTGCTGAGTGATTGTACTTGCTCCTTGTGAGCGATTACCTCTATAAAGGTCGATGAGTGATGCCTTGACTGTTCTTTTGAGATTGAATCCATCATGCTTGTAGAAGCTGTTGTCCTCGATTGCGATAACGGCTTTGATGAGATTTTCTGGCATCGAATGCAGAGGTTTCTTCACACGCTTTTCTACATAATATAATTCTTTGACGATTTTATTGCCTGTTCTATCATAAATTCTTGATACTTGTTGGGGCTGATAGTAGTCGAGTGATTCCAGAGGTGGTAATTCGCTCAGGTAGCCAATGATAATGCCGACTCCAATTCCTGAAAATATTATGAAAATTATTATCAGTGCGAATAAAACCACTAATATTTTTCTTTTATGTGCTTGTAAAAATTTAAATATCATTTCTCAAATTATCAGATTCATAATATTTTAGGTGATTATATTGTTGTTTATCTGTAGCACTAATTTAGAAGAAGCACAGGATTAAAAGCAAGACGAATTTTTTATTGCACAAAATCTTATTGACAATTGGTATATAAATATTTCACAGATAAGCAATAAAATTTCTCTGTTATCCTCTGTATATATGATTTTGTTGGGAAACAGAAGGTTTAATAAATAATTCGAAAAAGGATAATTTATGCGGAGTAAATTCTTGCCTGTATTTCTAAACTGGTTGTTTCCAGGAGTAGGTTATTTTTTTCTTGGTAAAAAGATCAAGGCTATAATTCTATTTGTCTTATTAGAGATAACATTTTTTATAGGTTTTGTTCTTCATAGTCAAGTTGCTGTGCCGATGATTAATCCGTTTTCACTCGGATTTAATCTGATAAATATTTTTACTCTCATTGTTCAAATAGGAAATGGATTTTTAAGTATTCTCTCTATTATTAATGAGAAACTGCATCTTGGTCTATTCTGGGCGATTCCCTATCATCCTTATTATGAGTTGGGTGGTTATTATATGCTTGTTTCGGGAGCTGCTAATTATTTTATAACCCTTCATATCTATGATACTTTGTGCGGAAGGATTGTGAAGAAAGAGGATGAGGAGGATTCGGAAGTTGATGAGAATAAAGTGGCGGATGAAAAGTAAACCTTTCTTGAGTTGACATTTCAAGGGTGAGTTCCTAATATTTTTGTTGTAGACAACATTTAGATGAAGATGAATTAATTTTTCGAAAGTCAAATGGATAATTTTCCAGAGAATAATAGTGATTCGAAATCTGAAGAGGAACTCTTTCAAAGTAATACACACGAATCCTCTTTAAATGAATTTCAATTGTCTCAGGAGAAAGAACAGGTAGCGAATATTCAAGATGAAATTTCTCCTCCTTCTCCGAGGATAATCAAAGCTTTAGAGAAATCAATCAATCAAAGTTCGAATCTTCTTTTCAAACCATTTAGATTAAGTGTGTGGTCAAGATTAATCAGTGTTATTATTTTGATAATTCTTTTTTCTTTGATCACATTCAATACATTTGCCAATCTCTATTCAGCACTTCCAATAGATATAAGAGAACAGATCAGATATGAATTCGAAAACTTATTTTTAGGAGGGATTTTTGTAATACTTCTTGTGATTGTGGCTTTATTATTTGGGATTTTCTTGTTATTATTTGCAGGTGTTGTTTTTTATACATTCAGATTTGTCTTTATAGAATTGATTACTGGCAGGAAAAAAGAGATTGCTTCGAGTTTTCTATCAAATATGAAGAATGGTCTCAGAGCCTACTTCTGGTCGATCTTTTTATTTTTTGCTCAGGTTGTCTATCTCTCAATTGTTTTTCTTGTCCTCACATTAAAATTGAAATCTGACTTTTCGGAATTAGATCTGAGCCTTCTTAATATGCTATCAGGGATGTCTTCTTTCTTCTATCTTTTTCTCATTAATTTACCATTTATAATAATCAATGTTATATTTGGAGGATTCATAATGCCTATTATGCTTTATAAAAATGTTGGTGTTTTTATGGGTTGGGGTATATTTCTAATGTTGTTTTTTAAAAATCTGCTAAGGTTTATATTATATTTTATTATGTTCTTCGTTATCTTTTTTATATTTTTAATAGGATCTGTGCTGGCAGTTTTTATTCTTTCTGCAATTCTGATGTTTATCTATATGGCTATTGCTGCAATTTCACCGATAGTAGCAATCGTTCTATTGAGTTTTCTTTGTCTGATTCTTCTTGTTCCTATAATTCTTATATTTGTGCCGTTAATGGTGTTTTTTAGACTTTTACCAATTGCGTTTCTTGGACAAATAGATAGAGTTTATAAGTTTAGTCAGTAAAATGTAGAAGGATGGAACAATGTTCCTTCCTTACAAGAATATAATGTGTAAGGAGAGGAGATTTTGGGAGGTTTTTGGATTCAAGCTTATGTGTATTCTGCATTGGCATTAATATTAGGATTGATTTTTTATATCATAAATAATTCTATAAAAAAACAAAAGGGGAAAAAAGATAAAGGGAAAAATTCCTTCTTGAAAGAGCTTGAAAAAGAGCTTAAAGAGATTAATAAAGATAAAGACAATAAGTAGTGTAATATCAGTTATCTATCCATACAATAGAACACTAACAAAATGAATAATTTTTTTCCTAAATATGTTGTTATATCTGAAGAAGTAAAAAATCTACAGTTCGCTAATGAGCTATTACAAAGACTACCTAATGTGTCTGTCGAATATGTAACTAAGATTGAACCGATAGTAAATGAATTGTTGAATTCTGATAGAAATGCCTACGATTTAAGAAATCAATATTTGCTTGTCTGCAAGAATCCTGGAAGGTTTTATCAATGGTGTCCTGGTACAAAAAAGTATATCTGTTGTGGTTATAAGATATTGCACATTATTCAGAATTGTACGCTAAATTGCTCCTATTGCATACTTCAAGCCTATTTTAAAAATCCTTTCATTTTTGTTTATGCCAATTTGGATGATATGTTTAAGGAATTAAATACGGTTTTGGATAAAAAGACAAATAAGTATTTCAGGATTGGGACTGGTGAATTTACTGATAGCTTATTTTTAGATCACATAACTCTGCATTCGAAAATCCTTATTCCTTATTTTGCAAAAAAAAGTAATGCTATTATCGAATTGAATACAAAGACAGATATAGTTGATAATTTGTATGATTTGGATCATAAGAATAGTAC
>CAZYWQ010000291.1:0-4531 GCA_964651675.1 uncultured Candidatus Sumerlaeota bacterium
GTTCTTCTGCTTTCGGAAATTGCATCCTCAGGGCAAACATATAAGCAGAGACTGCAACCAGTGCATAAGTCTTCGAAGAATAAGAGTTTGTTTTTTACAAGTGCTAATGCCGAAAATTTACATTTCTCGACGCATATATTACATTTCGTACATTTTGCATCGTTAATTTCTGGTGTGAATGAGGTAACATTTTCTCTTGAACTCACTATGGGATTGAAAAACAAATCGGCATTGGGTTCTTCTACATCGCAATCTAATAGAAGTAGTGGTCGATCGATACTGTAAGCTAAATTGGTTGCAACAAATGTTTTTCCTGTTCCCCCTTTTCCACTTACAATGGCTATTATTAAGCCGTTTTTTGAGCGTTGATCTTTTTTAATATTTTTTTTCTCAATCATTCTAAGTATCTATTCAGAAGCTTTATAAAAATGTTTTGTTCCTTTAATCTCCTGGTCTATTAATCCTCTCTGCTTAAGAGTAGTGATATATTTAATAACTTCATTTCTATGAATTCCGAGTGAACTACTGATGTCATCGATGGTGCAGGGTCTTCGTTTTATCATACCTAAAATGTCTTCTTCTGATGTTTTAAACTCTTTCGATTCAAATCCCTTTTGATAGTCTGCAATTACCTCTGCCTTTTTACCAAATTGTTTTGCGATGATTTTTATTTTGTCAGGTTTGACCTGGAATGCATAATCTTCTGTGGTGGGTCTGACAGATGTATTGAATTGAATCCGATTTGGATTTATTTTTTCTATCAACTGCTTTAGTTTTGAAAGGTCAGCATCTAAGGTGTTTACATCATTGATGAGAAAGACCTCTAACCAGACTTCCTTTTTAAAATTGGTTGTAAAAGTGCGAATTCCTTCGACCATTTCTTTAAATGAAATGCTTTTATGCGGGCGATTGATATATTGAAAAAGTTCATCTGAATTTGCATCAAGCGATGGCAAAACTAAATCGGCTTCTTTGATTCCTTCTGCAACTTCGATCTTATATAATAGTGAACCATTTGTCAAAACTGCCACAGGAATATTTGTTATGGTTTTTATCTTATCGATTAATTCGGATATTTTTGAATATAAGGTCGGTTCACCTGAACCGGATAAAGTTATATAATCCACTTCTATCTTATTTTGCAGCAAAGTCTTAATTTCATCAACAATTTCGTTGATTGGATAATATTCTTTGCGTTCAACAGTCAGACAGGTTGTTTTTCCTAATTGGCAATAGATGCAGTCGTAACTACAGGTCTTGAATGGTATAGTATCTATACCAAGTGATCGTCCGAGTCGTCTTGAAGGCACTGGACCAAATGTATATTTTCTTTTCATATTGTAGGAATCCTTAGTGATTTCAATTATCACAAGAAGGTTTATCACAGGGAACATCAGCGCCACAACAGGGACTTGCATTTCCACATCTGGTTGCAGTATTGAATTTTTGATCTCCTTTAATATTGAATGATGGAGCGGACATTAATTTCTCAAGGTTTTCTGAACCGCATTTGGTGCATTTGAGAGATAATTTTTCTTTCGATGATTTGACTAAAACCTCTATTGTTTCTCCACACTTTTTACATTTGTATTCAAAAATAGGCATTATTTTTCCTCTCCCTTTATATATAGTTCATGATAAGCCTTACAAAAGGGGCATATTTTTTCTTCTTTTTTCATTATTTGAGCGAATTTACTTTTAGGAAATTTTCTTCTCAGAATACAGAATGGGCAAATTTTACATATGAACGCAAGAAACTTTTTCATCTTATTATCCTTCTTATTTATACTTTGTAACAAAATTTTATTATCTTAGTCATTTCCACACTTCAAATAAAAAATCTTGTTTTTGAAATTTATCAAAGGTATCAAATAGTGAAATAAATTATTGCTGTAAAGTTCATTAAAATTTATTTTTTCTTTAAGATAATGATGTCGAAGACTTAGGGAACTGTAATTGATGTCTAAAGTCAGTAAACCAAATATTAAATTCATTGATACAATCCTTGATAGTATTGCTGACGGCGTATTCACTGTGGATAAGGATTGGAGGATTACTTCCTTTAATAAGGCAGCTGAAAAGATTACAGGTTTTTCAAAAGGAAAAGCCATCGGTCAACATTGCTATAATATTTTTCGAGCAAGTATTTGTCAAAACGACTGCGCATTAAAATCCACTATCGAGTCTGGTAAACAGATAATCAACCGTCCGATAAATATAATAACTGCTACTGGAAAACAAATTCCTATTAGTATTAGTACGGCAATTCTCAAAGATAAAAATGGAAAAATAATCGGTGGTGTCGAAACATTTCGCGATTTGTCAGCGATCGAAGAGTTGAAAAAGGAGCTTTATGATAAATATACCTTCGAAGATATTATAAGCAAAAATCATCGGATCATAAATATCTTTAATATATTACCTGATATTGCGGAAAGTGATAGCACTGTATTGATACAAGGTCCGACAGGCTCAGGAAAAGAATTGTTCGCTAAGGCAATCCACAATTTAAGTTCAAGGAAAAGAAAACCTTTTATAGCAGTCAATTGTAGTGCATTGCCTGACACTCTTTTGGAATCGGAATTATTTGGTTATGTTAGGGGAGCATTTACTAATGCCAATAAGGACAAACCAGGTCGGTTTGCATTGGCTGAAGGAGGTACGATTTTCCTGGATGAAGTAGGCGATATTCCGTTGTCAATTCAAGCTAAATTATTGAGAGTAATTCAGGAAAAAGAATTCGAACCATTAGGAGCAACAAAAACAATTAAGGCTAATGTCAGAATTATTGCCGCTACTCATAAGGACTTATCAACATTAATTGAGCAGGGAAATTTCCGCCAGGACCTCTACTTTCGATTAAATGTGCTGAAATTGGATATACCCTCTTTGTCCGAAAGAAAAGAGGATATTCCTCTACTTGTTATTCATTTTCTAAATCGGTTCAATAATAAAGTGGGAAAGAAAATATTGGGTATAAAAGATGAGGTAATGGAACTATTGATGAAGTATGATTATCCAGGCAATGTTAGGGAATTGGAAAATATCATTGAGCATTGTGTAGTACTGTGCAGAGGTGAGTATATTGGCTTAAGACAGCTACCTGATGAGTTTGTGGATAAAGTCAAAGATAAATTAAAACCGATTAGTATGAAAGAGGAATTTTTGAATAATGAATCGAAGATTATTGCTAAGGCATTGAAGAAAAATTTGGGTAATAAATCAAAAACCGCTGATGAATTAGGTATTGATAGAACAACACTATGGAGAAAAATAAAAAAGTATAATATTAAAATATGATGACTCTTATTCTATGAGCAACATATTGCAACATAATGTTGCATTAGTGCAACACATATAGTAATTTAATCAAGTCTTAACCATTTCTAACACTTATATAACTCGCCTATAATCAAGTAATCATAACTTTCCCTAATATTTGGCATTGAATCTGCTAATATAAACTGTTGGAGAGACATTAAATAATGAATGTTGCAGTTCCTATATATAAAGAGATTGTTTCGCCGAGATTGGATATGGCGACTGAATTGAGAATTTTTAGAATTATCAACTCTGAAATTCAGAATGTGAATGATATATCTATAATTGGTATTCATCCGCTTCAGATTCTAAACAAGTTCATTGATGAAAAAATTAATGTTGTAATATGTGGAGCAGCAAATGGTTTTTGTTTAAGGTTTTTATATTCCAATGGTATTGATGTAATACCGGGAATTGCTGGGAAAGTTGACGAAATAATGAATATGTTTTTAAGAGGAGAACTTCAGCCAGGAATGATGTGTATGGGAAGAGGAAAACGCAAAAGATTTCGCAAAGGACCCTGGTTTTGATAAATAAAGTTTTTTGGTGAATTATTAATTGAACAAATAATTTTTAAATATAGAAAGGAGTGAGTAATATGCCAGGATTTGATGGAACAGGACCAATGGGATTGGGTCCAAGAACAGGTGGTGGATTTGGTTTTTGTTCACCAGGAGTCGGTCCTCGTCCAGGATACTATGGTGCACCTGTTTGGGGAGTTGGCAGAGGTGGTTTTCCAAGAGGTGGCGGAAGAGGACGAGTTTTTGGTGGCGGTAGAGGTTGGTGGGGAAGAGCAAGAGCATGGGGTTATCCAGGATATTATGGTTATCCGAATCCGGTGCCGGGATATTCTGGTCCTAATCCTTCATTTGCTTCGGCAGATGAGGAAAAGGAAGTTTTAAAGGAGCAGTTGACCTTTTTAGAGGAGCAGATTGGAAACATCAAAAATAGACTAACGGAATTAGAAGCGAAAAAAAGCTAAAGGTACTATATCGGTGAGGTGTTCAGGAAAGGCAGTATTGCTTCAAACTGCCTTTCTTCTTTCATCAAATTAGAAGGGAGTATGAATCAATGAAAATAGCGGTTACTTCAACGGGAAAGGATTTAAATAGTCAGGTAGATCCTCGTTTTGGTCGAACAGCATATTTTTTAATAGTGGATACTGATACTATGAGCTTCGAGGTGATAGATAATAGCGAAAATATGAGTG
>CAZYWQ010000292.1:0-4515 GCA_964651675.1 uncultured Candidatus Sumerlaeota bacterium
GTGTGGTACCATACATCTCGGTCCTGGTCCATCACCCCAAATTGTTCCATCCATCACTGCAAACAATCCCGGATGAATCTCTTTCTGAATGGTCAACAAGTCAACGAGTGTTTCGTGAATCACACTATGAGTCCAATGTCTTCGTTCAGACAATAATCCTCCGAAGGCATTCTTCATCGCTCCTGTAATGGTTGTAAACACATGCGTTTTTACAGTAGGTAATTGGATGATATTCTTCCCTATCAAAAACTCAGGAATCTTGATACCTTTCGGATAAATTTTATCGAGTACGAGTATCTCACCTTTTGGCTCGTAAACTATCCATTTAATCGAAGGTTCATATAAATGCACAGGTTTTAAATGATATTTCCTGTCCACATATTCATAATGATTATTTTTGATTCCTAATTTATCATCAACAACGACTGTGTTATTATGTCCTGGATAAACTTTATTCAAATCGAAACCATCTTCCTGAAGTGTCTTTACGACGCCCTCATACTGCCAGGGTTCTGTAGAACAGGCAGGATACCAAATATGCCAGGATATATTAACCTTCAAAATTGTTTCGATTTCTTTCTTAACAACATCCTGATAATTAATCGAACGCAACAATCTCCCGTAATCTTCGACAACTGTCTTCGGAGATGTTTTTAATACAGCAACCTTTGAAGCCAATTTTAAACTATCCTTTCTTAAAAGAAGCTAACCATATGTGATTATTTAGCTATGCAACTATAGTAGGCAAATTAAGATGAAGCGACCTTTATTGTAAAGATATTTTTTAATTAGTTCATTTTAATGTAAGATGAATTTCTATACCTTTTAACTCTAAAAAAACTAATTTCATAAGGTGGGATAATATTAGAAATAATAGACATTATATCTTAATATCATACTTCTTTAACTTTCTCCACAAGGTTGATGGATTAATCCCAAGAAGCTGCGCGGTTAATTTGTGGTTATTATGTGTTTTCTTAAGTGTCTTTAGTATATATTGCTTCTCCAACTCCTCCAAAGACAATCCATCCTCAGGAATACTCTCCTCTGTTTCAGGACTTGGAGTATCCTCTTTCCTCTTTGCACGGGTTATTTCATCCTTGAGAGCCGAGATCTGAGTTCCCATAACACAGGCTCTCTCGATTATATTCTCAAGCTCTCTAACATTCCCGGGCCAATGATACTCCATTAATAAATTCAACTCATCTTCCAATATCTTATAATCGCCCAATGAACTTTTTTTCAAATATCTTCTTTGAAAATGCTCGATGAGAAGAGGAATATCCTCTTTTCTCTCTCTCAATGGTGGAATGTAGATAGGAATAACATTGAGACGGTAATATAAATCTTCTCTGAACAATTCTTCTGCAATAAGTTTATTCAAATTCCGATTAGTTGCTGCAATGATTCTCACATCTACCTTTATAGTTTCGGTTCCACCAACTCGTTCGAACTCTTTTTCTTGAAGAATTCGGAGTAATTTAACCTGTAATTTCGGAGTCAATTCACCTATTTCATCCAAAAAAATAGTCCCCTGATTAGCCAGTTCAAATCTGCCGATTTTTTTTGAATAAGCTCCCGTGAAAGCACCTTTCTCATGACCAAACAATTCGCTTTCGAGCAATCCTTCTGGCAATGTCGTGCAATTCACGGTTATAAGTGGTTTATCTTTTCTCATACTATTGAGATAGATGACTCTTGCAATCAGTTCTTTTCCAGTTCCATTTTCACCAGTAATAAGAACAGTGGAATTACTTGCAGCAGCAATCCTGGCTGTTCTCACCACACTTTTCATCACTCTACTTCTTCCGATTATCTGCAAAGTGTCTTTGTCAACAAAACTATCTTCGATTTCCTTTACATCAATCCCCTTTGCAAGCTCAAAAATCGGTGTCGCAACCTCGGTGTAATCGATCAGACCTTTATGTTCCAACGGTTTCCTATAGATTCCTTCCTTTTCATAAATCTGATCGAGGTTATAAACAGCATTAGGATTACCAGGCTCTCTCATAAGCACCCAGTTGAACTCACGGATAGCATCTTCAAGCTGACCATTTTCATAATAAGCAATTCCGAGATTATTATGAGTCTCAAGCAAATCGCCACCAAGCGGTTCCAATGCTAAAACTTCCTTGTATTTTATTATCGCCTTTTGATACAGTTTGAGCTTGAGATAAACATCCGCCAAATTATGATGGGCAGGAAACTGATACTTATTAAGATTGGTTGCGTTTTCAAAATACTTTACGGACTTTTCATAATCCCCATTCTCTTTATGAACAAGACCAATATAAAAATTCACTTCTGCCAAGAAATTATCAATCGATGAATATAAAAGCCCGAGATAATATTTCCCTTTGACAAGATGAATCTGATTTTTCTGAATTTTTTCCAGATGGAACAAGGCTTCATTCAATTTTCTTCTATTCAATAACAAGATAGCGATATTGAAATGGGCATCAGGAAATTTATTATTTATTTCAAGTGCCTTACTATAATTCGAATAAGCCTTTTCAGGATTGCCTGAATGCAAATAAGTGTGTCCACAATCCTTAATCAGCTCAGGATCATTAGGATTTAATTTCCTTGCCTTCAGAAACTCCTCGAGTGCCTTTTTATATTCACCCTCACAAAAATAATGCACACCTTTCACATAAGCCGAATCGATATTCTTAGTCGATATTCCACAATAAGGGCAGAAATTCACCGCATCATCTAATTCTTTTCCACATTGAGCGCAGAACAATTCCGTTTTCACCTCTTTTCATTTCGGACTGTTATTATTTTTTGGCTTACTCGTTAATGCCTTTAATTTTTCTTGTGCTATATACTTAAACTTCGGATATTCTTCCGTAAGTTTCTTATAAACCTCGATAGCTTCCTCAATCTCACCTTGTTGTTCCAACTCAAATCCCTTGCGAAACTTCTGTTCAAAACCAACAAGATTCTCCCTATCCTTTTCACTTAATGACCTTAATAAATAACCCAATCCACCAATAGCTGACGCTGCCAAAAAGTGAATGAAATATGGCGGAAAGCTCAAGGACAATATTAAAAACGCAACTGTTGCTAAACCGTATTCTTCCTTACGCATTTGACCTAAAAATGATAAAAAATATTTTGATTATTTTATATAAATCTAATCTTATGTTGAGTATAAGAAATTCTTATTTTGAATGTCAAACAAATATGATTCATAATATCAAAATAAAAGAGTTGGAATCGGGACATAAAACAACGGTAGAGCCTTTTATTCTTGCTGACTTTGTTAAGTTAAAAGACAAGATGAATATCATCGACCTTGGATGCGGGAATGGTATCTTATCGATTTTATTAGCAATGAAGAAAAATGTCCAGGTTATCGGGATAGATATTCAGGATGATTACATAAAACTCGCAAAAGAAAATATACAACTGAACAGACAATTTATCAAAGGAGAAGTTCAAATTTCAAAAATCGACATTAAAGAAGCATCGAAAAAACTCCCGAAGAATCATTTTGATGTTATCGTAACGAATCCGCCATTTTACAAATGCAATCAAGGGAAGAAGAGTACGCAAATGAATCGTTCGATATCCCGACACGAACTTTTTTGTACATTTGAAGATATAGTCAGAGAAGCATCCAGACTATTGAAGAACCTGGGGACATTATATTTCTTACACATTCCAAAGAGAATCGGAGAAATATTTGAAACATTAAAACGCTACAAATTAGCAGTGAAAGAAATGCAGATAATATATCCGAGAATTGAATCAAACGCCACACACATAATAATCAAAGCAACAAAGAACGCCAAACCCGCCACAATCATCCTAAAGCCTTTAATAATTAACGAATGCGAAAGGAATACGAATTCCCCAAAATAATTCTTTCAACTTACAATTTTCTTGAAACCCTCATCATCCCACAAATTCTTAAAATCCTCATCCGCTTTAGCATTTTCTTTATAATTATTATCTAATTCTATTACCTTAGATAAATTTTCAAGGGCATTCTTTTTATCACCTTTTAGAGAATATACACACGCCATATTATACCAAGCATCAGCATCATCGGGTTTTAACTCTATCGCCTTCTCAATAGCTTCAAGAGCTTCCTCATATCGACTGAGTTTGCTAAGAGCAGCTCCCTTGTTATTCCAAGCATTAGCATCATTATGTTTTAACTCTATTGCCTCTTCAATAGCTTCAAGAGCTTCCTCATATCGACTGAGTTTGCTAAGAGCAGCTCCTTTGTTATTCCAAGCTTCAGCATAATCAGGCTTTAATTCTATTGCCTTTTCAAAAGCTTTAAGTGTTTCCCTATAACGACCGAGATTGCTAAGAGTAACTCCTTTACCATACCAAGTCTCAGCAATATCAGATTTTAATCTTATTGCCTTTTCAAAAGCTTTAAGAGCTTCCTCATATCGACCAAGCTTATCAAGGGCAAAACCTTTAATAACCCAGGCTCCAGCAATATCGGGTTTTAATTCTATTGCCTTTTCAGAAGCTTTAAGTGCTTCCTCATAT
>CAZYWQ010000293.1:0-4508 GCA_964651675.1 uncultured Candidatus Sumerlaeota bacterium
GTCCTTCTGTTGCTTGAAAATCCATAGCCCGAAGACCGATAGTCTGAACTTTTGTAAATATTGGACTGGTAGTATGTACTTGAACCTCTTGTGTTGGTATAAGAGGTGGAATCACTCTCATCCTCTTCATCCCCACCTGAAAACAGGCTTGTTGGTGTGAAAATAAAGATTAATATAAATAAAAGAATAAATATTTTGTAACGATTCATTTCAAAAATACCTCTTATATTAAGGATTGTATTATATAAATAATATGAATTCTTATTGTTTTATATTACAATTAATTAGACTATCCGAAGAGTGGAAAGTTTGTCAACAGTTAATCGTTATACTAATTATTATATGTCGTTTTCACCCTTAATTTTTCTATATTAAATTAGACAGAAAGTCGTCTTATATTATTAATTCTTTATTTTTATGTTGATATTGGTGAGGAATGTAGTAGTAGTTTCATAGTTTGATAGATGTTTTCTTAATAGAAAGGATATCTAACTTGAGAAAAACAATATTTTTTCTGTTCATTTTATTATTCTTAGTTTCAGCCACATTCGCAGCTACATATTTTGTTTCTACCACAACTGGTGAAGATCTACCCACAAATGGAACGAAAGAGAGTCCTTTCCAGACCATTAGTTATGCCTTAAGTCAAGTTGTCGCTTCGGTTTCGAATCCTTGCACTTTTTATGTTGCTCAAGGAACTTACACCGAAAATGTTCAGGTTGATGATTATATAAACCTTTACGGTGGTTTTGATGTGGTAAATTGGTTCAGAAAACCAGATGTGTACGAGACTATTATCGAAAGTCCACTACCAATGTCTTCTGTCGTTGTTTTAGGGAATAATATTATCATAGATGGTTTTACTATAAGGAATGGTTTTAGTGGGATTACTACTAACTCGTCTAATGTAACCATCTTCAATAACAAAATAGTCGATAACAGTCAGTATGGTATTAGATGCACTAATGCAACCTGTCAGATTTTATATAATGAATTCGATAATAATTCTTTTGGAGGCATTCGAGATGATAGCTCTACCCTATTCGTAAAGGGGAATGTAATAGAAGATTGTGGCTGGGGAGTTTTGATTGTGAGTTCATCTTCCACAGTTGAATCGAACAACATATTGTCTAACAATACAGGGATTTATATAACAGGGGAATCGGCACCCACGATTAAAAATAATCATATTTCTTCCAATTATAATGGTATCATATGCAGTTCAACTACAGCGATTACATCTGTTCCTATGATTTGGGAAAACACCATATCAAGTTCGACAAAAGAGGGGATTCTGCTGAAGTATTTTAATCCTGAAGTGATCAATAATGTGATTATAAAAAATGAAGATGCTATTCGTTTTGAAAATTCCAACGCAACTATTATAAACAATTCCATTTCAAATAATTCAAAGAGTGCTATCTACTGTTATGTTTCATCTTCTCCGATTGTGATTAATAACATATTATCTGACAATGGAGTATGTGGAGTATATGAAAGAACGCTTGATAGCGATCCTTATGTTACCTATAATTGTTTTTCTGATAACACGGTTGGTGATTATTATGATGAAAGGGATGATGATATCTATGGTCATATTTATAATGGTGCTGTTGAAATAAATACAAATGTAAATAATGGATCAAATGAATGTGATTTTAACATTGATGGTCCACCTCAATATTTAAATCTGGTCGGTGATAATCTTCACCTTTTAATAAGCTCACCCTGTATCAGCACTGCTGATTCTACTAATTCGCCATCTAATGACAGAGATGGTGTCTCAAGACCCTATGGAGCAGGATATGATATAGGTGCATACGAATATGTGCCACAAAGTGATGTGCATAATTTTGTATGGAGCCTTTATTAAGAGTACTAAACTTGCTGTTAGAAATCCTTCCTGTCTAATTTTTCTGTTCTTAAAATTTTTTGTAACATTTTCCCCCATACAAATATCATTAATTATAAACAATAAAATTAGGGGGGATAATTATGAAGAAGAAAATTATATTAATTATTTTAGTCGCCTCTTTAATCAATATTCTGGTGTTATCTGATGATTTTGTTACACCTGGCAATGGGACAACCTATACCTTATCAGACTTAGTATATGTATCAAATGGTGTTGTTACAGGTGCTTTTCCGGAATATCATCTCAATGGAAATCTTACTGTGGAAAAAACAGATACTCTAACTATTGAAAATGAGACACTTGTTGTTCAAGAGGATACCGCTGAAGAACCTTTTGGTTATTTAATATGTATAAGAGGTAAATTATTAGCTAACAATAGTCGAATTACAGGTTTTATACCAGAGACAAATGTTTCCTGGCGAGGTGTTTTCTTTCAGGAATCAGATGAAGGAAGCAGTATCAAAGACAGTATCATAGAGAATGGTATAATTGGGATATTTTGTAATAATTCAAATCCCGAAATTGTCGGCACTACTGTACGCAACTGTATTGATTCGGGGATTTATCTGTTCGCCAACTCATCACCTTCTATTAATAATTGCAATTTTATCGATAATACTTATGCTAATGGTCTTATGATTGATGGCTCGAAACCAACTTTGTTGAGTGATAACTACTTTGATGGCAACGGTGCAGGAGTTGCCACTTATGGTTGTCCAGAAAATAATTTGGTAGAGAAAAATTCTTTTTATAGGAATAATGTTGGAATTTATAGCAGTATTAATGATTATACACAATTTCGCAACAACACTATCTTTTTGAATGAACACGGAGTGTTTGTGACTCATAATTCTAAATGCACTATAGAGAATAATACAATTGAGTTAAGTAACATCACTGCATTAGAGACATTTGAAAGTGCAACTCCGGGGATTTTCAATAATGTGTTTCGACAAAATAGTTATTTCGATGAATTGGGTGCTGTGGTTATGAATGATGAGTCAAGACCTAATCTTGGTAATACTCACAGAGAAGGAAATAACATTTTCAGTAATAATTATGGTTATGACTTGATAAATTTTACGGAGAAGTATCAGTTTGCTATAGGTAACACCTGGAGTCATTCGGCTCAACCTGATTTTGTTATTTTTGACGATGAGGAAGATGAAGGAGATGCTGATGAAAGCGGCTTTATTTCAGGTAAGGTTATTTATTATGCGACAGATTGTAGAAATTGGCAGGAATACAAATAGACTATTTTAATTTACAAATGGACTATTTCCCCTTTTAATAACTCATTATTTACTCACCGTTACACCTACAAGTAAAAATCCCTGAAGATTTGTAGAGTAAGGTAAGACACCAAAAATTAATTGACATTTGACCCCTATTTTGGGCTAATCCTTAGATTTAATTAAAACTTAATCATAAAAAATGCTTATTATTCCCGCTATTGATTTAAAGAATAAGAAATGTGTGAGACTAAGGCAAGGTATTGCGGAGGAAGAAACTGTATATTCCGACAATCCCGTTGATGTAGCAAAGAAATGGGAATCACTCGGAGCTAAATTCCTCCATATTATTGACCTTGATGGCGCCTTTAAAGGCGAACCTGTTAATCTGGATGTCTTGAAAGACATTGTTGACAGTGTGAATATACCAGTCGAATTCGGAGGTGGTTTAAGAACTGAAGCTATAATAGGGAAGGTAATTGGAACTGGTGTTGAAAGAGCGATTTTGGGTACTGCAGCAATCGAAAATGAATCGATGGTTAAGTCTCTTTGTGATAAGTATGGAAAGAAAATAGCCGTAGGAATAGACTCAAAGGATGGGAAAGTTGCAATAGAAGGATGGTTAAAAAAAAGTAATTTAGATTCTATTTCTCTGGCTAATAGTATGGTTCAAATAGGTGTGAAAACTTTTATTTGTACCGATATCAAAAGAGACGGGATGTTGCTGGGACCAAACATCGATTATCTGATGAAAATGGCTATGAATGTGGAGGCAGAGATTATTGCTTCTGGCGGAATTTCAACTCTGGAGGATGTTGAACAGATTTTGGAATTGGAAAATTATGGTGTGACAGGAATGATAATCGGTAAAGCATTATATTCCGGAGATATTGATTTGAAGAAGGCATTAGAGTTGGTAAAATCTAAAAAAAGTTAAGGAGAAAGATATGGCATCGGAAAAAGTACTTCATATAAATGAGCAAAATTATGATTCTGAGATAGGAGTCTATAAAGGAGTTGCCCTTGTGGATTTATGGGCGGAATGGTGTGCACCTTGTCTTATACTTACACCTGTTATAGAGGAATTAGCAGAAGAGTATGAAGGAAAGGCTAAGATTGGCAAGATAAATGTTGACGAAAATCAGAATCTTGCTGTGAAATTTGGTGTGACAAGTATTCCTACTTTAATTATTTTTAAAAATGGTGAAATCTTTGATACCGTCATTGGGGCTGTACCAAAGAGCATATTAGTCGATGCACTTGAAAAAGCTTTGAAATAGATTGAAATATTTTTCAAAGTAATCAACATATTGAGGTGGGCTGATGAAATGCCCGTATTGTGGAACGATAAATAGTAAAGT
>CAZYWQ010000294.1:0-4495 GCA_964651675.1 uncultured Candidatus Sumerlaeota bacterium
GGCTATTGCCGATCTCAAAAAGGCTTATGAATTATATTCGGATAATCTCGATACTGTTTTGTTGATGTGTGAGTTATATTTTGAGCATAACAAAGATAAGGATGCCGTCGAGATGTTAAATCATCTGGTCAGCAGAGATGATGTACTCAAGTCCGAAATCTTAGATGCTGTCGGTATACTAAATAAGTTTCAGAAATATGGCGAAACCGTTACTTTTATCAATCAGGCTTTTGATAAAGATAAAGGATTGAGAAAAGATTATGAACTAAATCTTTATCTCATATTTGCGTTAAAAGCTGTGAAAGATTATGATAACCAGATCAAAACAATCATCAAGGCATTGGAAACCAAACCCGATAATAAAACCTTACTTGCTTTATTGGGAGAGGCTTATAGCAATATAGAAGACAGCGAAAAGGCTATTGCCACTTTCAAAAAACTTGTCGCGCAGGATCCGAATAACATCAGTTCTATCCTTCAACTTTCTAAGGTTTACATTGATATAAAAGACTATGAGAAAGCCCTCGAGGAACTAAAGAAAGCTCATAGCATAAATGCCGATGATATAGAAGTCCTAAGCAGTCTAAGTTTTGTTTACAACCAGCTTAAGCGACAGGATGATGCCATTCAGGTCATTCAAGAGAGTCTAAATAAAAATAAGGACAATGAACAGTTACATTTTATATTAGGTTTGACATATTATGAGCAGGGAAAATTTAAAGATGCGCTTACTTCACTTAACAAAGCGAAGGAAATGAATGAAACCATAGAAGATTATTACTATTGGATTGGTGCAACTTATGATAAGTTGGGAAATATTAAGGAAGCTACCGATAGTCTTAAAAAGGTAATCGAATTAAACAAAGATTATGCCGATGCCTACAATCATCTCGGATATATGTACGCTGAGAAAGGGATAAAACTCGACGAAGCTTATGAATATATATCCAAAGCCCTTGAACTCAAGCCTGATGCTGATTATATACTTGATAGTATGGGATGGGTTTATTATCAGAAAGGAGATATAGAGAAAGCGAAGATGTATCTCGAAAAGGCATTGCAGGCAAATAAAGATGTCGATCCAGTTATTTTAGAACATTTAGGTGATGTCTATTTAAAATTAAATGATAAAAAAATGTCTATAGAATACTACCAGAAAGCCCTCCAGAAAACCCCTGATTCCAAAAGCATTAAAGAGAAATTGGATAAGTTGAATAATGAATAGTTAATTTATGTGTGATAAGTTATACTACCACAACCTTAATCAACAAAATCAATTAATGTTGATAAATTTTTATGCTTGAGATATAATATTTGGGAGTATAATAAATTCTATATTGGAGTAAGGGTCAATGTTGCTTGATATTTCAGCTTTGTTAAAATTGGGGTATGATTTTTCATTTAGTTTCACCAACGCTGTCTTATGTTTTATACTCATAATAGTAGGTGGCATTCTTGGTTTGCAAGGTGGAAAGAAAATATTTTGGCTCATTCCTGTTGCTGGAGTAATCTGGGCGATTTATATGCTAAAGGGTATTGGTTGATGTGAGTTATGAGAACTGGCTTAAACTGAAAATTTTCAGTAATGGTAATCATTTAATGAATCATTCGAGACAAAGTTCACTGCTGAATTTAAGTTGACAGGTGCTTGTATATAAGATAAATAAATAATAGTATAAATATTCGTAAAGGAAGGAATTTTACAATGCGTAAGGTTTTTGTCATATCGTTTGCTTTATTATACATATTTTTTGTAGGATTAGTATTCGCAGATGATGATAGTATCACAATGGCACCTAATATGCATGTGGCAGATTGGGATTTCTCGACAGGTGAGCATGGATGGCTAAGTGGAGATGTCTCGCCAATATTTCCCGCACCAACTTTTGACTACGACGGCGATAATCTGGTCATTAATACCCAGAATATAGGTGAGTATGGTTGGTGGTGGAATGACCGTTTGACCTTTATTGATGCTATTACAGCTTCAGATTCACTCTTTAGGGCACAATTCTATGTTTCCACTAATCAAACCGATTTGGTTCGTGTGCCAGATATCAGACTTTTCATAAGAAATACATCGGGCCAGCTTAACTATGCTTACGGAATAAACAGTTTCAACAACGGATATGCTTCTCCGGAATCTACTCCAAAGATATATGACACTTATTTTGAACCACATGATGGTGGTCTTACGGAACCCTATAGCGAGTTGGTTTTTGGTATTGAAACAGCAAACTTTAACACTGTAGAACCAGATTCTGGTGAGATTTATCTTAGTAGAGTCGTTATCGATCGGTATGATTTAACTTCACTGACATTTAACATTACGCACGATTTTCAATTAAGTACCTGGCGTTTTGTGTCATATCCAACTTTTTCTGCTCCTATACCAACTAAGACTTATAATCAACTCGGGCTAACATCTATAAACAACTTCGATACATACGGGTTGTTTAAAGGAGAAGGAGATACTGCTTCATTTAAGGCAGATACCAACGGTGATCCTTATATTTACAAAGCGACGTTTAATGTTTCAACTGATGTTGCTGATCCAGAACAAGTACCGATGTTTAGGATGTCCTTACAGACGCTTTCCGGTAGAGAAGTAGGAATTGCTGCAATAGGAAGTATAACAGGTGCACACACCGCTCCAGATGCGGTCGGAAAGGATTATACAGTTTATTTCAGACCTCCTCTTGAAGAGGTTACGATTGCTCCAATAACTGACAGACTTATGGTGCCTACTTTTGAAATGTTGAATATTTTATATGATGATATAGATGTAGGAACAGTATATCTGAATAGTGCCAATGTTTCTTATATCTCGGAGAGTGATTTACCTGTCTTCTAATCGGTGATTACCTCTTAGAACAAATCTCTACACAAGTATCCTTCTGTGATAGATTATCCATTCTAATATTAGAAGAATCAATGCGATTAGAACAAGGTATCTCCAGATTTCTTTCTGAAAAATAATCTTTTCTTTTGTTGAAGTGATTTTTTTCTGCCCAATTGAAAAGTCTTCTTTGGGTGCGATGTTAGACTCTTCTAAGCTCAGTAAATTTACCCCATAATATTCAGTTTTCGTATCTGAAATAATCATTTTATATATACCGCTTAAGTCCGTTGTATCAAACACGATCCTCCCATTCGGATTTGGACTTATGTTCAAGGTTGTATTGTCAGGCAAAGTTGTTTTAACCGATTTAATATCATCTCGGATTAAAAAGTCGATTGTCTCGCCAGTTTTCAAAGCAGAACTTTCGGAACTTCCTGCTAAGTCACCAAACCAATTCATCATATTCATTATAAAAATTGGAAAGGAGGTTTTAAGCGGAAAGTTGGAGTCAAAAATATCGAAGGAGATGAGTAAGATGTTTGAACCTCTTCTGTCCAGATGTGTAACTAAGGGAGATTTTCTGCCTTCGATGATTGCGACGGCATCTTCGGGAATTGTAATATTCAGACTATTTCGTATGTCAATATCGTTGAATGAACAATATCGGGTTATAGGATGACTTCTCTCCCAGTCATATACAGTATCGAAATCATTCTTCCCCGAATATTGAATTCCTTCAATCGGAGGAATTGTATTGATGAAAAGATAAAAACCTTTACCGATTGTTGAAGGTGAATAAGAATCGAATATTACAATGTCGTAATCATCAGTTCTTTTATAGTCCGTAGGTTTTGTTAGAAATAAATCTATTGTCCCGATACTTTTCAGGGCTTTCTCCAGAAAATAATTACTTTCGGTTACAAGAAGAACTTTGATTTTATCTCTCTTTTTGATGATGGAGTAGGCAGTGTTATCCGTTGTGAGAGCATCTTTCTCGGGAATTGTAACCTTGATAATTCCCTCATCAGAAAATGGTTTCGTGAATATATGAGACGATTGCTCTTTTGGTTGAATCGATAGTTGAGTGATGTCAATTATCTTGTCATTTAGATAAAGCTCCAATGTAACTTCTTTATTTTCTGAAGAAAAATTCGTTACATTTACAAATGTCTGATATTCATTTTCCGATTGAGGATTTTTTCTCGTATCGAGAGCTGTTAGCCCAACATTATCTGTTTGTTTCCCAATAGTGATAAGCTTCAGATTTATATCTGTGAGATCAATTTTATCGATATCTTTGAATCCACCATCACTCAGTATGATGATTTGATTTTCTCTCTTATCTTTCAGCATAGAAGTAGCGATGATGAGGGCTTTTTTAATATCAGTAGTTGTATCTTTCTGTCGAATTGATCTGACAGCATCTCTCAGTTCGCTTTTCGAATTCGTAAATGAGGAAACGATGTTGCATTTTGTATCAAAGGTGAGGATTGCAATCTCCTCATCTTTCTGGAGTGAATCTATGATATTCAAGACCAAAGATTTTGCGATATCGAGGCGAGTCTTTCCCTCTTCGTTTGTTCTCATACTTGCCGAAACATCTATTATGATGATTGTTGATTTGGCGAGAGAACCTTTGACATTGATTGTAGG
>CAZYWQ010000295.1:0-4493 GCA_964651675.1 uncultured Candidatus Sumerlaeota bacterium
GCTCTCGAAGAAGTTGGTGGTAGAATAAACATCAATACAGCAGAAGATTACGCTGAGGTTTACACAATAACGACTTCTGCTGATGTCGATACCGCAATTGAGATACTTTCTGATGTTTTATTCAATTCGAATTTTCCTGAGAAAGAAGTGGAGAAAGAAAGAAATATAATTCTATCAGAGATCAAAAGAGCCGAAGATAGTTCCTTTCATCATACTTATAAATTATTTAAAAAAGAGATGTATGGAGACTATTCTTATGCATTGCCTGTTGAAGGTAGTTCTGATGCAATAAAGAATCTTACACGAGATGATTTGATCGAGTTTTATAAGACCTATTATGTTCCGAACAATATGATATTATCCATTGTTGGAAATGTGAATCCATTGAATATTGTGGACAAGATAGACAATGCCTTCGGATACTATAATGAGATGCAGTTTAATCGCAAAATGCCAGAGATAAAGATCGAAGAACAAGAAAATGAAGCAGTTATCGAAAAAGATGTAATGCAAGCAATGTTATTGGTTGGTTATCCTACAGTCAGTGTAGATAGTGATGATTATCCACGATTAAAAGTTTTAGATGCTATACTTGGCACTGGAATGTCATCGAGATTATTCACATCGCTTAGGAAGGAAAAAGGATTGGCTTACGCTGTCGGTTCATTTTTCCCGACAAGACGAGATATTAGTCATTCTGCTTGTTATATAGGTACAAAACCTGAATCATTGGAAGATGCTAAAAAGGGTATATTAGAGGAAATCAACAAGCTAAAAAAAGAGCTGGTAACAGAAAAAGAACTTGAAAAAGCGAAAAATTCTATTATCGGAAAGTATCTTATTGACCATCAGGAAAACAAGAGGCAAGCGTGGTATTTAGGATGGTATGAGCTAATCGGAGTCGCACAAAATTTTGATAATTTATATATTCAAAAAATCAGAAATGTAACCCGATATGACATAAACCGAATGGCAAATCTCTACTTCGACAATCCCACCATCGCGATTATTAAACCAAAGTAACGCGAAATTTATGTTACAAGTAGTATACGCAGGTATCTCACCAGTTTTAATAATGTCAGAAAAATAAAACCCTAATTTTATAACCACGAAGAACACAAAGTACACAAAAAAAATAATTATTAAACACGAATTGTGTTAATTAACTCTAAACCATATCGAAATATTACTGGCGTGGTAGTTAAATATTGTGACTCTATTATTTATTTCAAAGAATTCAATCTATTTTGATCTTATTATCAGCTAACCAACCATCTAAAAAATCCAAACCAACATTATCAATATTTCCAAGATTTTGAATTCTTTTTCTTTCTATTAAAGGTATTTGATGTTTAGTTTGAATCACTTTCCAAGCTCCATCTTTGAGCATTTGTATAACATGACCGGAAATTTTTATATTACAAGGCATTAAATAGCCTTTGTTCATTTTAATTCTGGTATTTCTCCAGTTCCTTTCCTTAACATTAATAAATCCAATAAATAAAAATTTACAAATCTTTATATATGAATACATCTGATCGACATAATGTTTGACCATTTGATCTACTGCTCTTAATAGATAGCGATTTATATTGGGTGGAATATTTGAACCTTTTTGCTTAGGGTCTGCTAATGTCGATAATATAATAAGATGTAATTCATTAACTCCTGGATTCTCTATTTCTTCTTGCAAGAATTTTCCCCATGTTTCAATGGCTGATTCTATTTTCTCACAATGTACTTTCATTCTAAAAGAAGCTTTATCCTTCATATAGTTGTATTTTAAGAATCTCCAATGAAGAGATGCTGCGAATTTAGCTAACCATTTTCCATATTCTATTCGATATTGATAACCTGCAGATTTTGGTTGTATTTTATGAAACACATTATCGGCAAATTTTTTTTCAAATTTTCCTATACGCTTCTCGCACTCTATGCACAGAAACCAATCTTTTGGACCGTCTTGTGTTCTTTTCAAAGGCTCTATATTTGTTCTCAACTTTCCTGTTGGATTAGTTTTATTTAAGTATTTAAACACAAAGTGAGGTATAATATGACTTTGCTTAAGATCTTTGAAATTTCCACAAAGGTTGCAAATATTCTTCATAGTGCTTTATTATCCTAACTCTTAATAAATTATAATTATTTAACAATTTAATCTTAGGGATTTATTCCACTAAATTTTTAACATTTCCTAAGAAGGTAAGCTATTATTAACATTATAATAAACCCTAAAATAACTTGAAAGTTTATTTCAGGCTCACGATATCGTTTACCACTCAAGTAATCATAATGCCATTTTATTTTTCTTTTTTTCATGTGAAAACAACAATTTTATTAGTCAATTTTAAGTCCTTTTCCGTGTTTCTGTCCTTCAGTGTTTCCGTGATTTCTCTTTAATATTTTCTCATCAATCCAATCACAACTCCTTGAATCTGGACATTTTTCTCATCAATTAGCATAGCTTTCATATTCACATTGGCAGGTATCAGATGAATTTTATTTTTTTTGCGGTAGAATTTTTTTATTGTCACTTCGTTATTTTCTATTAATGCGACAACTGTTTCTCCATTTTTGGCAGAGTTTTTCTCTTCGACTATGACATAATCTCCATCCTTGATTTGTTCATCAATCATCGAATCACCGGTGACTTTTAAAACATAAGTTTTATTCTTACCAAGAAAATCGGTCGGAACCGATATCGTCTCGGGATTTTCTACAGCCTCTATTGGTCGACCCGCCGATACCAATCCCAATAGCGAAACTTCATTACTAAACAATTGAAAAGCATTTTCCTTCAATTCTAATGAACGCCCTCGATTCCACCTTCTTTTGATACATCCTTTTTTCTCAAGATTCGCCAGATGGTCGTGGACAGTGGCAATCGATGAAAGTCCCACTCCCCTTCCAATCTCCTCAAGCGATGGCGAATACTCTTTATCCCTGATAAAGCGAATGATAAAGTCGAGAATATCTCTCTGTCTCTTTGTTAAATACAAAACAATTCTCCTTTTCATACACAATACATAATAAATATTCTATTTTCTTAATTAAAGATTAGACACGAAACAAATACGAAAGTCAAGGGGAAATATTTGAACCATTTTACTGATAAATTTAGTCATACTTTTTAACGAAAAATAGCTTGACAAGGATTTTACCATCTAATAGGTTTCGAGAAAATTTTGTAATTTTTATTTTAATGTCGTATAATTAACTGTCGTATCTTTATTTTAAGAGGTGTCCTTTATGAATGGAAAAAAGAAAAGAATTAAAAAGAAGACCGATACCGAAGAAACCTACAAAAAAGAATGGGAAGGTGAGGATGATTTACTCGAAAGTTTAGATGAACTCGATAAACCTGTATTCGTTGAGGATATTTTGCCTTTTAATAAAAATGACAATGATGATGATTTTTATGAGAATTGGTGAGGATTTGTTTTATAAAAATTTTTTTTATAAGGATTATTATAGGCGTTGGAAACTTCAATTATGTAATTACCCGCCTCTAATTATTTTTCTAAATTGAACCGAAATGAATAATTGAGAGAGTTTGAAATGTAATTCATAAAACATATTAGCAACTTATAAATGTAATATCATTGGAGGGAATTAAATGCAGTTCGATATTATTAAACTCTTCAAAGAAACCGCTGAAATGGGTGCATCTGATATCCACTTTCAAGTAGGTTACCCGCCAATCTTTCGAGTAAAGGGAATTCTTTCAGCAGGCAAGTATCCTCCCGTAAATGATGAACAAATTCAATCGTTCATAAAAAAAATTCTGCCTTCACGCCTAATTCAATCTTTTAACAATACAGGCGGTGCTGACTTCAGTTATATGATACCGGATGTTGCTCGTTTTAGAGTAAGCGCCTATAAACAAAAAACTACATTCGCCTTATCCGCAAGAGCAATCCCTCTGAAAATACCAACTTTTGAGGAATTAGAATTTCCACCTGCTATAAAAAGGATATCTAATTTTAGAAGAGGATTAGTTCTGGTAACAGGACCAACCGGATGTGGAAAATCCACCACTCTTGCTTCGATGATAAATCATATTGGTAATACAAGAAACTGTAAGATTATTACAGCCGAAGATCCGATCGAATATATGTTTACCGATTGTAAAAGAAGTTTAGTTAGTCAAAGAGAAATTGGAACAGATGTTGATAACTTTGTTACTGCCTTGAGACAATCTTTGAGACAAGACCCTGATGTTATCCTTATTGGTGAAATGAGAGATGTCGATTCCATAAGAATCGCAATTAAGGCAGCTGAAACAGGTCACCTCGTTTTCAGTACTGTTCATACGAATAATGCTCCCCATACTATCGAAAGAATCATTAGTAACTTTCCTCAGGAAGAGCAAGAATTAGTTACTGATCAATTAGCATTAAACTTAAGAGCTGTTGTCTCGCAGAGAATCCTAAGAAGATCGGATGGATCTGGTAGAATTGCTGCAATGGAAGTTTTAATTGTAAATCTTACCG